>JAPOQA010000020.1 GCA_026710945.1 Chloroflexota bacterium | reverse complement strand
ATCTCCTCTAGGAGAGAGAACTGCTCATCTCCTCTAGGAGAGGGAACTGCTCATCTCCTCTAGGAGAGGGAACTGCTCATCTCCTCTAGGAGAGGGAACTGCTCATCTCCTCTAGGAGAGGGAACTGCTCATCTCCCCCAGGAGAGGGAACTGCTGGCTTCCCCCATGGAGAGGGAATTGCTCGCCTCCCCCAGGAGGGGGAACTGCTCGTCCTGGGGAACATGGACTATTCAAGCAGATGAATGCATAACTTTGTAAACGAGGAGAGATTAGCGTATGCCACAAGCCTGGGAAGGAATTGTCGATCCGCCGGTACGGACGCGCGTAAACTCAAAGCCGCGCGCTACCGGATATACGATGGTGCTTGATAAGGGGCTGGGAATGTACGCCACTGCAGACTTGATGCAGATGGCGCGCCACGTCATCGATTCGCTCAAGCTCACCTTCGGCACCTCCGCTTTCTACGAAGAGAGCGTGCTGCGGGAAAAGATTGCGCTTGTCCAGGACGCCGGCGTGGACATCTACCCCGGCGGGACGTTCTTGGAGGCAGCGGTGGCGCAGGGCAAGCTGCCGGAGTATGTGCTGCGTGCCAAAGAGCTTGGCTTTAATACTATCGAGGTCTCCGACGGCACCATCGAAATGGATGCGGCCACCCGCACAGACATCATCGAGCGTGCCAAGGACGCCGGGTTCAAGGTCCTCACCGAGGTGGGCAAAAAGGACCCCAAGGACGCTATTGCTACGACCACGATGCACGAGCAGATTGCCAGCGACCTCGCGCAAGGCGCAGATAAAGTGATCGTGGAGGCGCGGGAGTCCGGTCACGGCGTCGGTATTTTCGATGCCAGCGGCGACGTGCAGAGCGATATGGTGCAAGAAATCTTGGGCGGCATCAACAACGTGGAAGACCTCATCTGGGAAGCGCCGATCAAGAACCAGCAGCAGTGGCTTATCCTCGAATTCGGCCCGAACGTCAACCTGGGCAACATTCCGCCGGAAGACATCCTGGCGCTGGAGGCGCTGCGCTGCGGCATGCGCGGCGATACGTTGAAGCAGGCGCTCGCCGGCACGTGGCCGTAGAGAGAGCTTTCTCATCTGAGTGTACCGCTCGCCCATGGCTGGCAGGCAGCGGGTGCTGCTGTCGAGTCAGTGTGAGTGTGGAGGATCTAAAGGACGTGCCCTCACCCTGTGCCTCTCCCGTGGAGACCCTTGTGAAACCCAAGCCGGCAGGCACGTAACCCCATTCTAACTGGGGAATTCTTTGCACAACCCAAGCCTACCGGCGAGTAAACCCCCTCTCCCAGGGGAGACCGTTGCGTAACCCTAGCGGCAGCGAGAGAGTTCCCTCTCCCTCGACGGGAGAGGGCTAGAGCCTGCCCCGTACTCGATACGGGGGTGAGGGTGAATCTCCTGCATTCGCTACAAATGCATGCCTATTTCTAAGTGATACATCTTGACACCACACACTTTATGAGTCCCTTGCAGCCAAGAGACCCCCACACCCCAACCCTCTCCCCTGTACAGACCGGGGACATGGGTTACAGTTGTTCGGGGACATGGGTTACACATTTTACTGATTGACACCTACGAGAACTTTGGGTTGGTCCGGGATTGAAACGAGACTGGCGACACAGTGCACTTACTTTCAGCCTGTCAGCTTGTGCCAGAGAAACAAACTGTGTGCATAAGGATATTGAGTGGATCTAACTTTCAAGGCAAGGACATCGCATACTACGAAAACCCCCTCGTTCTATGGTGTTACCCATGTCCCCGAACAACTGTAACCCATGTACCCGGTCTATACACTCCCAGGGAGAGGGAGTGCCCCTGCCTGAAGGTGGGGTTATGCAAAGGTCTCCAGAGGAGAGGGCGGGGTGAGGGGAAATGGATGCCGTTCAGGCCCAAATCCGTCTGTTTTGAAGAGATTTCCAATGTTCTCTACGGGAGAGAGGATGCCTGGCTCGGCCCATCCCCGGTGCAAATTTGGTAGGAGCTTCCCGAGAGCGATGCGGCCGTGCGAGACTTGCGAGGTTTGTCCTGCGTGACACTAACTGACTACTCGATAAAGTACGGCGCGGACGCCCTTACCTTTTCCTTGCCCGACGCGGCAGATGTGACGGTAATCGAGCCGCGCTCGGTAGCAGGTGTGCCGGAACCCGCGGCTGAAGTGGAGCGGGCCCTGGGCGAGGCATTGGCCGGGGGACTGCTGCAGCAGCCGGGCAAGACGGCAATCGCCATCAGCGATGCCACGCGACCGGTGCCGAACCATCTCATTCTGCCGCCCCTGCTGGCTGAACTTCACGCAAAAGGTGTCAAGGGAGAAGAGATATCGATAATCGTCGGCACCGGCAACCATCGTGCCGCATCCCCCGACGAATTCCCCGGACTGGTTGGCACCGACGTAGCGCAACGCTACCATGTGGTCTCCCACGTGTTCGATGATCCGGCGAAGCTTGTGCGGCTTGGCGAAACCAGCCGGGGAACGCCGGTAACCATCAATCGTACGTTTGCCGAGGCGGATACGCGCATTATCATCGGCATGATCGACCCCCACCAGTTCGTCGGCTACACCGGCGGCTGTAAGGGCGCCTTCATCGGTCTGGCAGGGAGCGAGACCATTACTGCAAACCACTCGATGCTCAGCGATCCGGCGGCACGGCTGGGCGTCTGCGACGGCAACCCGGTGCGGGAGGATATCGATGAACTCACCGGCTTCCTCTCGATTGACCTTGTGGTAAACGTCGTGCTCAATGCTGCCAATGACGTAGTGCGCGTCTTTGCGGGCGATCCGCATGATGTGCTGGCGGCGGCGGTGCCGCTGGTGCAGGATGTCTGCGAGACCGCAGTGCCTTACCCAATGGATGTGGTTGTTGCGTCTCCCGGGGGCTACCCCAAAGACATCAATCTCTATCAGGCGCAGAAGGCGCTGGCACATGCCTGCGAATTGGTGCGTCCCGGCGGCAGCGTCATTCTGGCGGCGGAGTGCCGCGAAGGCGCAGGCGATGACCTTTACGAGGCGTGGATGGCCGCAGCAGAATCACCGCAGGACGTGGTGACTCGGTTCGAGCAAGAGGGCTTCCGCATGGGCGCGCACAAGGCATTTCTCTTTGCCCGCAGTATGCTGAAGGCGCAGACCTATCTTGTGTCGAGCGGAGTACCGCCGGAGCAGGCCCGCAGGCTCCACCTGATGCCCGCGGTCACCGTCGAGGACGCGCTGGCCCTAGCACTTCAGGACGCCGGTGACCCGCCGCGCGTCGGCATCATGCCGCGCGCCTCATCCACCATCCCGCGCATCATGGCGCCGGCACGTATATAATTGCGGAAAGCCTTGAGCTTGCCAGCGTACAATAAAATATGCGCTCTTGAGACTCGTCATTCCCGCGAACGCGGGAATCCATCCGCTCCGTGCACCCAGGAAATTGGCATGCGGCGGAGCAACAGAGAGTGTCGGATTAGCTTCTGGGGTGTGTACGTCGCAAGCAAGTAGCAATCCTCTATGTACTTCCTATGACTATTCGAGGAGAAGAAACATGGCCGCAACGAATGGCATATCCCCGGCGCAACTCAAGCAGACCGTAAGCGAGACGATTGACGGTCAATTCGAATCCATTACGGGCATCGCGGACCGCATCCTGCGGCATCCGGAAACGGGATACAAGGAATTCGAGACTGCCGGGGTGGTGGACGAGTGGCTGACAAAACTGGACATTCCCCACGCGACGGGCATCGCCGTGACGGGCGTAAAGGCCGAGATCGACACCGGACGACCGGGTCCGACCGTGGCTATCATGGGCGAGTTGGACGCGCTGCCGGTGCCCGATCACCCGCACGCGCATCCCGACACCGGCGCCGCCCACGCCTGCGGCCACAACAACCAGATTGCGTCCATGCTGGGCGCTGCCATGGGCTTTACGCAGTCCGGCGTGCTTGAGAATCTGTGCGGCAGGCTTGTCTTCATTGCGGTGCCGGCGGAGGAGTACGTGGAGGTCGGCTTCCGGCAATCGCTCCGCGACCAGGGCACAATCGAGTTTCTGGGCGGCAAACCGGAATTCATCCGCCTCGGCGCGTTCGATGACGTGGACTTTGCCATGATGGTGCACACGACCAGCAGCGCCGAGGACGGCATCGTCTGCATGACGGGGACGAGCAACGGCACGGTGGCCAAACACGTGACGTACCACGGCCGCGCGGCGCATGCCGCCGGTGCGCCGCATAGGGGCATTAATGCGTTGAATGCGGCGACCCTGGCGTTTACAGCGATACAGTACCAGCGCGAAACATTCCGCGACGAGGACACGGTGCGCGCGCACTTCATCATCAAACGCGGCGGCGAAGTAAACAACGTAATCCCCGCCCTCGTGCAGATGGAAGGCAAGGTGCGCGGCAAGACCATGGAGGCCATGCTGGAGGCCAATGAGAAAGTGCAGCGCGCGCTGAAGGCGGGTGCGCTGGCGACCGGCGCTACCGTGGATATCGAGACGTTTCCCGGCTACTTCCCCATGATTCACCACACACCGCTGGCAGACCTCTACCGCGAGAATGCGGTGTCGCTGGTGGGTGAAGACAACATTAAGACGCGCGACCACGGCACCGGCTCGACGGATATGGGCGATGTAATGCACGTGGTGCGCGGCATCCATCCGGCCGCGGGCGGCGCGACAGGTACCGGCCACGGCAACGACTTCCTGCTTGCCGACGCCAACCACGCTATCATCAACCCGGCAAAGCTCATGGCCCAGACGGCCGTCGATCTGCTGGCGAACGGCGCGGAAACGGCGCACCGCGTGATGGAAGAGACCAAGCCGCCGCTTTCCAAGGAAGAGTACCTTACCCAACTCCGCAGTCTCGCGCAGACTGAAGAGTATAACGGGGCGGAACAGTAGCAAGAGTTCGCCGCACAAGGGCAGCCCTCTCCGCTCGTTCACCGTGCGACAGGCTCAGAGCCAGTCTGCGCCGAGCACTTGGACAAGCTCAGTACAGGCCCGTCGAAGGATCGAAGCAGTCCGTACCGAGCTATCTCGCGCAGCGCCTGTGGAAGCAGGAATTGACAGTGGCGCCGCACTCTGCAATGTCTACTGAGTACGGCTGGTTGCTCAGAGATCCTAGCTCTAGTCCTTGAGTACGAAGTAGACCAGCACCGTGCAGGTTTCACCGGGTGGGAGTTCGCCCGCGAGCCGGAGCCAGTTGCCAAAGTGCGTTAACCGGGCCATGGTCAGCCCGTCCGGTTGCTCTGGAATCCGTATGCGCGTGCCTTCATCCAGCCAACGGATGCCGTCCGGCGAAACCTGCACTGCCGCGCTGTGGCCGGAAGCACCACTCTTAAGGACGCGAATGAAGATCAGCGCCTCCGCCGCCCAGCCGGCCTCGTAAGGCTCCGTGGTGTAAGCGCCTTCCCATGTGACGTTGCGTTCGACAACAGCGGTGTAAACCTGTCGCGGCATCTGCCTTAGAACCCCTTAATATCCTCACTATGAAATCTGCACCGTAGGGGCACGACATGTCGTGCCCTTACTCCAGCAAGCAGCCGGAGTTTGTTAGCGCAATTCCCTTTGCTAACCTGATTCTATCTTCTTGACAGGTGCGAGATCGTAAACCATATACCAATCTCTCGGGCGCTCTGCCAAGCCTGGCCGTAATCGCCTTGCAAGTAGGCGGATCGTGTGCTTTCGCTCCGGTAGCGCAGGCCCTTCGACAGAGCCTGTGCTGAGCCTGCCGAAGTGCTCAGGACACGTTTGCAACCTGCGTGCCTGATCGCCAAGCCAGCACAGTCTTTGTTCAGAAGCCACTGACTTGGGCTCTTGGCTCGATGGCACGGGTCAAGCATTCTGAGGCGGGAGACAAGCCCCCGCGCCACGTCCCAGCAGTACTTCGCAGCTCGGCATATCGCAGTCTCTACTCCTCCAGCGAAACGACCACCGAATCTAAATAAAGGAATGCCCGCCTGTCGGTAGCCGTCTCAACAAAGAAGGCCGTATTCAGCATGCACCAGAGGTCGGCATCGGTGGGCGCGCGAATGGGCGAGAGGTCGCTCAAGGCAAACGTGTGGTCATTGCACTGGAGCTCGGCGTAATTCATGGTATGCAAATCGCACGTAAACCGCAGGTAGTGCCAGTTGAACTTGGTGGGCAGCTCGTTGTAGCAGAGGCGCTGCTGCGCGTTGGGAATGTCTTTCCAGCCGCGCGGGTCCAGGTGAAAGAAGGACTTTATCTCACCGCTGTGGCCGACCACGTGGCGGGACGGCAGATCATCGCGGTATTGCCACTGGTAGCGGGGCATGCCCTGTTCGACATTGCAGTAGCGCAGATGCGGCATGGCCCGCTGCTCGTCGTCCTGCAGATCGAAAAAGACCCCAAAGCTGCCGACGTCGTGATCACCCAGCGTCAGTGCGCTGGATTCGGGCTTGACCGCGAAGTAGCACTCCACTTGGACGCGCCCCTTCTTGCGCCACGTCGCGCGCTTAACCGCCACCGCCAGATGTCCGGCGCAGGCGCGGGTGGCGAGCTTGAGCGAGTACGTGTCGGAGAGCGATCCGGCCGTGCCGGTGTCCCACATGGTAGCACTGCTCAGCATGGGCGGACGCAGGTCGCGGAAGGGCGGCAGAATCGTATCCAGGCTGCCCTCGTAGTTGCCGATCAACTCGCTCCAGCCGCACATGCCGGTGTCGAAGTCATCGGCAAAGAGGATGCGGTCGAGTGGGTTGAATTTGCTAAGAAACGGGTCAGAATTGACGCTTTGCATGGGCACACGCGCTCTTGCGAATCTGCTCTTTCACTATAAACGCCGCCTAGCTAGTCCAAGTATATCACTTGAAAATCCGACGCCCTGCTCGTCAACCGCCGCAGCCTATCCAACGTGGTAAGATACCTGCATACAGGCCTAGAATCGAAGCGCGTCATCGCGAAAGTGCGTGATGTCCGGCCACTCCTGCCGGCCGAGTGAGCGCTGGCAAAGCGGAGGCGCGAGGCAGCGGGCAATGACTACCGTTGGGCGCGGATGCCGCAGAGCAGTGACAAGGCGCTTTTCGCCCCCGTTGTTGTGCAATTTGAAAGTGGCGGTGTGTCTGGCGTACGTGAATGCACGGACAGCAGTACGTGCTGAGACAGTTGGTGTCAGGTGAAGGCAAGGCTATGGCGAAGGTGAGAATGGGCGTGATTGGCGCCGGTTGGTGGGCGACCCAGCATCACATCCCCAGCCTGAAGACGTACGCGAAAGCCGACCTCGTCGGCGTTGCCGACGTCAAACCGGCAAAGGCGAAGACCGCCGCCGACTACTACGACATTCCCCGGACTTACGACAGTCATCAGGACCTGCTGGCGGCAGGGGTCGACGGTGTCGTGATCGCCGTGCAGCACGCCTATCACTACGAGGCGGCCCGCGACGCGCTGGACGCGGGCGTGCACGTGCTCGTTGAGAAGCCGATGACGCTCACCGCTGCCGACGCCTGGGACTTGGTAGAACGCGCCGAACGCAATCAGACGCATCTGATGGTCGGCTACACCAGCCAGTTCACGCGCCACGCGCTGGCGGCACGGGAGATCGTGCAGTCGGGCAAGCTTGGCGAACTGCAGATGGTGTCCGGCATTTTCACGTCATGGGTCGAATCCTACCTGCGCGGTAGACCGCAAGACTACGCGGAGGCCTTCGGTTTCCCCGTGACCGGCCCTGAGGCCGAAAGCTATTCAGACCCACAGATGGCGGGCGGCGGTCAGGGACACTTGCAGGTGACGCACCCGATGGGCATGGCGTTGTGGGTCACCGGCCGGCGGGCGGTTGAGGTTTTTGCCTACATGGAGAATTACGATCTGGCAGTGGACATAGTCAACGCGTTCAGCTTCCGGCTGGACAACGGGGCAATGGGCACCATGGCGTCCACCGGTGCCATGCGGCCGCACCAGCGGCTCGATCAGGGGTTTGTGTATACGGGCAGCAACGGCGTTCTTCGCCAGGATATGGCCGGAGGCCGCCTGGAGGCCCAGTACAACGACGGCACCGCCGATGAGTTTGTAGACCTTTCCGAGGAGGAGCGCTATCCGGCGCACTTGCCGGCGCGGGGGCTCGTGGACGTCATCTTGGGCCAGGGCGAAAACCGCGCCCCGGGCGAGGTGGGCGCGCGGGTTGTCGAGTTCCTGGATGCGGGGTACCGGTCCGCGGCTTCGGGACGGGCTATCAGGGTCGATTCATTGCGCTAATACCGATTCTCAGCGCTAGCATCGTTTCCCAGCGCTAGTATCGTTTGCCTGGGCTGGTATCGTTTTTGAAACGGCTTGAGGAGTAACCAGGCTCTGCATATGATCCCCTCTCCCTGAGGGAGAGGGTTAGAGCCTGCCCCGTACTTGATACGGGGGTGAGGGGGAATTCTTCGCCAATGAACAAGCTGGCGTTCGTCGATGCGCACGTCCACTTCTACGACATGCAGCACCCGGAGCTCGTCTACGGCCACTGGCAGCCCGGCGTACCGCATCCCGTTTTGGGAGAACAGATCCAGCGCCTGGCCGAGCGCAACTATCTTGCCGAGGACTACATCGCCGAGACCCGCAACGCCAACGTCACCAAAGCCATTCACGGGCAGGCCGCCATCGGCAGCCCGGACCCGGTCACGGAGACCGAATGGCTGCAAACAGCCGCCGACCGCACGGGCTTTCCGCACGCCATCGTTGCCTACGCCGACCTGCGCGATCCCGGCGTGGAAGCCGTGCTGAAACGCCACTGCCAGTCGCCCAATATGCGGGGCATACGGGACTTCTCCCACGGTGACTATCTGGTTGCGCCTGACTTTCAGCGTGGTTTTGCCCTCTTAGATAAGTACAACCTTGTGTCGAGCATTGCCGTAACGTGGCAGGATATGGGAAAACTCCGGGAGCTGGCGGGCAAGTTCCCCAATGTCATGATCGTTGTTGATCACACCGGACTCCCGGAGGAGCGCACGGACGAGTACTTTGCACTGTGGAAGGGCGGCCTAGAGGTTGCAGCCACCTGCGACAACATCCGCTGGAAGATTTCCGGCCTCGGCATGAGCGACCAGACCTGGACGGTGGACAGCATCCGGCGCTGGGTGCTCGCGTCTATCGAGACGTTTGGCGTCGAACGCTGCATCTTCGGCACAAACTGGCCGGTGGACTGGCTCTGGAGCACCTACAACAACCAGATTGATGCTTACACGGAAATCATCTCAGGCTTCAGCCATGATGAGCAGATTGCGCTGTTTTCAGGCAATGCCGAGAAGCTTTACCGCATCTAGGCGCTGACAGTCGGCAATTGTGCGCATGCAACGTAAGGTAAAGGTTTCTCACAGGCTGTAGCGCGGGGGCTTGTCCCCCGCCTGAATAAGGAACATGGGGCGTGGTCTCCGATGGTCTTGCATGAGGTGAGGTAATGCCGTAGGAGTCACAGGTCCCCTGTGAGTTGATCCTAGAGCGGCGCAGGTTGCAAACCTGCACTACCGGGCAGAGGGCAGGGAACACGATGGTCTTCGCCCGGCAGTTATTGTGACAGCAAAGGGGCTCATCCCCCGCCTCTTGGCGAGAAGGTCACACACTAACTCATCAGGGTAACTGTCAGCGGCTACCGTATGGTCGCGCAAACTTTATGGGCTCTTCCCGATACGAGGGAGACCCGCAGCAGCAAGAGGAGCGGTACATGATTACGTATGACGACCTGAGAGTCGGCACGTTCATCAACGCCAGCGGCACCGTAACGACGCTGGGCGGCAGCCTGATGCCGGAGCCGGTGGTGGAGGCCATGGTGCAGGCTTCCCGCAGCTTTGTCGGACTTGACGAGCTGCACGAAGAAGCGGGCAAATGGCTTGCAGCGAAGATTGGCGTACCGGCCGCGTTTATTGCCTGTGGCGCCGCCAGCGGTATGCTCGTGGCGGCCGCAGCCTGCTTGACCGGCACGGACACTGATCTGATCCGTGCAATTCCGGAAGTGCCGAGCGGCAAGAACGAGTTTGTGATTAGCTACGTGGACGAGCACACGTACGTTCATCAGGGCTTTCGCGTCGTTGGTGGCGTGCTGGTGGCCGCCGGCACCAGCACGGGCGTTACATCAGAGGAACTGATCGGCGCGATCACGGACCGCACGGCGGCGGTGGTGCACTTCCTCGGCAAACAGACCAGGCAACAGTTGATCGAGGTCATCGCCGGAGCGCATGAGCGCGGCGTGCCGGTGATCGTCGACGCCGCCGCCCAACTGCCGCCTCGCTCCAACCTCGCGGAGGTCGTGGGGCTGGGCGCCGACCTTGTAATCTTCAGCGGCGGCAAAGGCATGCGCGGTCCGCAGGCCACAGGCCTTGTGCTGGGAAGACCCGATCTCGTGGAAGCGGCGCGCCTGAACGGCAGTCCGCAGAGCGCGGTGGGTCGCGGCATGAAGGTGGGCAAGGAAGAGATCATGGGGCTGCTGAAAGCAGTGGATCTCTACCTGGCGCAAGACGAAGCAGCGGAGCTTGATGACTGGGAACAGCAGATGCGTACAGTAGCGGCAGCCGCGCACGGCCTGGAAGGCGTAAGCGGAGAAGTGCGCCGCAAGGACGAAGGCGCCAGTTGGGATATCGTGCCCCACGCGCAGATCAGATTTGGAGGTGAGAGCGGCAAACAGGCCGCCGCCGTTGCGCGTGCCTTGCGGGAAGGTGAACCCTCGATCGACGTGCGGCTCAACGAGGAGGGCATACTCATCAGCCCCATGACCCTCCAGCCCGGCGAAGCGGAAATCGTCGCCGAGCGCCTCCGGGCAGTCTTGCAGGCGCGTTAATAGGCTTGCCAAAATCGCCTTGTGTTCGCGTCTTAAACGTAGCGCGGGGGCTTGTCCCCCGCTCTGGGACGGGAACATCGCGGCGCTGGTCTCGGTTGCCGTGGTCGCCAAGAATGCACAGGGCAGGGAAGATGGATTCCGCCCCCCCGCACGGGGGCGAGCCTGCGCGGGAATGACGAATCACGAGGGGGGCTTGTACCCTTGCTCTTGGCACGTGGAGGTCGCTTATTGACCCCACGGCGTTCGGCTGGTCCATAACGCCGTAGGGGCACGATATATCGTGCCCCTACGCAGTCAATCAAGAGTTCAATCTGATTGCTTCGCAACAATCCCGCGGGACTTAGAAGTCTCCCGTCCTGCTCTCGTATTTCGTCGGCTTGCCCAGCGTCGCGCCCTCGTGCTTGACCCACGTGGCAACCCAGTCGATAATCTGTTCCGCCGGTACGCGGGGCGCGCCGAATGTCTCCACGTAGCGCGTCGCATCGCCCAGCAGGGCGGTAGGCTCCGGCTTCCCGGTGAAGATCGGCGCGACATCGAGCCGTTCACCCAAAGCCTCGGCCACCGCTTGCACGGAAAGGGTTTCCGTACCGGTCAGGTTTATCACGTCAGCAGGACTGGCGCAGAGCGGGAACGAACGGGCCAGCATGTCGCAGGCGTCGCCCTGCCAAATCTGATTGGCGTAGCCCATAGATAGGTCGATTGGCGTCCGGTCATTCACCTTGGTAGCGATATCCAGGATGATGCCGTAGCGCAGTTCCGTGGCGTAGAAGAGCCGCACGATGAGGGTAGGGGTGCTGTTCTTTTCTGCGTAGTATTCCACCAAGCGCTCGCCGCCCAGGCGGGATTCGGCGTACTCACCCACCGGCCCCAGGGGCGCGTCTTCATCAGCGCCACTGCCGTCCACCGGCATGAAGCGGTAGACGTTGCCGGAAGACACGTAGACCATGCGGGAATTGGGAAAACGCTCCATGAGCTTGGCCGGCACGAGCGTATTCATCGCCCAGTTCAGAGAAGGCGCGCCGCTGGAGCCGAACTTGAACCCCGCCAGCAAGTAAAGATACGGCGCATCCGGCAGCTTGGCCACGCTTGCGTCGTCCAGCAAGTCGCAGGCCACCGTCTCCACGCCGACGCTATCCAGGTAGCGGCGGGATTCCGGCGAGGAGAAGCGCGAGACGCCAATCACGCGCTTGGCGCCCGCGCGCACCAGTAGCTCCGCTAGCGTAGGGCCCATCTTGCCCGCCACACCCAGCACCATGATGTCGCCGTCCAGCGCCTGCACCGCTGCACACACTTCCGGCGTGGGCGCGGTCATCTGCGCCATGAGTTGTTCTTCGGACCGCAACGGCGGCAGCACTGTTTGCTTGCTCACGACATGCTCCTCTAGGGCGAGAGAAAGTTTCTCTACAGTATAGCGCGGGTCACTCATCGACTACAGACGGGCTCGTTGGTCTTGGCGGGTGGTTTCAGTGGGGCGGCCCAAGCAACGTTACCGGACAACGCAAAGCGCGGCCCATGGTAAGCGCGTGTGCCTTACTCCTGCTGCAACGCGGCAGCGAGCTTCTGCGGGCTGGGGATGCTCTCCATGAACCTCAGTTGCTCCTCGCCCGCCTCGTCGTAAACGACAAGGGATGGCACCGCGTGAATATCCAGACGGTCCGCGAAGGCGCGTCCGACGGGCGTATACTGGCTGAGCCGCACGATGTGCGCAGTCTCGCCGAATTCTCGCTCAATCCCATCGACCGTGGGGCGTGCCGCGAGGCTTTTCGCTCAGTAGTGGGAGAACAAGACGACAATGACCGGCGAGCCCTTACCGATGAGCCCATCCAATGCCGCGGTGTCGGTGAGGTGCGTTTCACGATAGCGCAGGAGCGACGCCACGGCGACAAGACCAAGGCCAACCAGCGTTACAAGCGCCAGGCCAGCAGCCTCCGGCAACCAAAAATAGGCCGCCACCGCGCTGGCAGGGAGGACAAAGATTACGAATAAGAGGTAGGAGTACTGGTTGACGAACCGCATTGCGTCTATCCGTTCCGACCGTCTTCCCATTGTTGTATTGAAACTATAGCACACTGCGAATATAGGGATCAGGCCGTTACTCCAAAACGAGGAGGAATGCTTGCTCCATCTTGATGTAGGCAGCGCATCGCTCCTGCACTCAGCAGTCGAGTGGCGGTGGGGTGTCGTCGCGGCAGGAGCTATTGATTCCGTGGCAGGGCCCGGAGAAGCGGTGCTGGGACGGCGAACTTGCAATCACGCCGCGCGTCCCGATGGCCGAGAAAAGGCCCAGCTACTCGTGGCCGAGCGCATCCAGCACCGGTTGGTGCTTGATCACAATGCCATCCTTGCGCAGCCGTATCTCGCCTTGCCCGTCGAAGACCACGAAGGACGGCACCAGGCGCAAGCCAAGGCGGGCCGTAATCGCCCGTCCCGCCGGCGTGTGCCGGTTCAGCCGGATGACCCGCACTGCGTCGCCAAGATCGCGTTCTATCCCATCGACGATGGGGCGTGCCACCAGGCACCCCGCTCAGAAGTTAGAATACACGGCTAACAGCACCGGCAGTCCCCTACCGATCAGGGCATCCGGCGGAGTCCCACTGGTATCGTCATCTCGATACCGCGAGACCGAGCCAATCGCAATGAAGCCAACCAGCGAGAGGAGTATAGCCAGCAGGCCAACGGTCCCCGGAAACCATTGAGCGGCGGCAAAGATGCAAAGTGATACCACGAAGACCCCGATGAAGATGAACGAATACTGGTTCGCGATTTGCATCGTGTCACATCCTTGTGTTTGATGCGGCATTCATGCTACATCGCAATTCTAAACGATAGAGCCCGCATTTGTCGGGTGAGAGCGCCAAAATGCTGATTTGCTGCCCGCATTAGCCTGTATGGGGGCTGACCGCCCAACTGCCGGCCGCTCGTAAAGTGCCACTCGAGCTGCCATGACTGCGTGGAGCGGGTGCTCTCTCAAGCAAATTGCCAAGTGGAAAGCTGTTTGCTCACCTTGCCAGGGGCTTTACGCACACCGATTTCGGCTGCGTTTTGCCAATGCGCTACAATAGGTGCAAGTTAGCGAAACGAAGAGTGCCAATATGACATTGCGAGAACTCTACGAGACTTCGATACAACTCGGCATGGCGCTTGACGTGCGGGGAGAGGCAGCTCTTCAACAGCAACTCGATCAGCGCCGGGCGGAATACGCAGCCCTGCCCGAGTGGGAGCAGCCCTTCTACGACCAGGAGCGGTTCCGCAATCCCTTTGGCGACGTGCGCATTGTCAACGGCCCGGCGGACGTGGAGCTTGAGACGATTCTCCTGGGCATCAACATCGGCCTCGACGAACTCCTGCTGGCCGACCGGCTGCGCAGCAAGGGTACCAAGATTGATGCCGTAATCGCCCACCACACCAATGGTATCGGCGTCGCTATCTCGCTGGTGCATGACTTCATGCCGGTAGCGATAGATTTTCTGGTAGGTGAAGGCGTGCCGCGCGGAGACGCCGAGGCGTGCATCAACCGTTTCATCGAGGAAAAGGAGCAGGCGCTTGAAGATACGGCACGCATGGGCCCCGACATGGCAGCGTTGCTCGGCTTCCCGCTGGCCTGCATCCATACGCCGGCAGATTACTACATTGGCGAAGGCGTCCGGCCTGTGGTGGAAGCTGCAAGGCCCAAGACCGTTGCTGACGTGGTGCGGGCGCTCATGGTGATACCGGAGGTGCAGAGCGCGGCGCATATTGGCGTTGAGCCGCGTGTAATGAGTGGGGAAGAAAAATGGCCTGCCGGGCGCATGCTGCTCAAGTTTGGCGGCGGGTACGGCTTACCACCGGACGCGTACACGCTGCTCGGCAAGGCAGGCGTGAACACCGTGGTGCAGATAGGGTGCACACCGACACAAGCAATAGCGGCCCAGGGGGCGGGCGTGGCGATCGTGCGCATTGCCCACGCGGCGTGCGACAACATTGGCATCAACTTACTGCTGGATGAGGTAGAGCGCCGCCTGGGACCGCTCAACGTCATTCCGTGCAACTACTTCGAGCGAATTAGGCGTAACGAGCGATGACCCTACGCGAGCTCTACGAAACTGCCATCGAAATCGGCCTTGAGGTCGATCCTAGGGGGCGTGAAGCCCTTGACCGCCAGCTCGCGCAGCGGCGGGAAGAGTACGCCGCGCTGCCGGACTGGCGCAAGCCGTACTACGACCAAGAGCGGTTCAACAATCCATACGGCGACGTGCGCATCGTCAACGGGCCGCAGGACACCGAACTCGCTACCATTCTCATGGGCATAAACATCGGCACCCAGGAACTTCTGCTGGCCGATAACCTGCGCGACGGCGGCACGCGCATCGACGCCGTGGTTGCCCACCATACCAACGGCATCGGCGTCCCGGCGGATACGCTCATCTACGACACCGTGCCCTACCTTGTTGATCTGCTGGCCGATGCCGGGGTGGACCGGGCTGACGCCGAGCCCCACATCCAGGCGATGATGGCCGACCGCTGGCAATACGCCGAGGACTTCAACCGCAACGGCATCGACATGGCGCAACTGCTTGGGTTTCCGCTGGCGTGCATCCATACGCCCGCCGACTTCCATCACGGTCAGGGCGTGCGTGGCGCCATCGAGGCTGCCAACGCAGCGACCGTTGGCAACGTGGTGGAGGCGTTGCTGGCGCTCCCGGAGTTCCAAGGTGCGGCGCGTATTGGCGCGATCCCGCGCATAATGGCAGGCGATGCCGAGCAGCCGGTGGGCCGGATCTTCCACCAGGACGGCGGTGGTTGGATGTTTCCCGCTGAGGTGATCCCGCTGCTGAGGGAGGTCGGTGTCGGCACGTTCGTCACCATTGGCTGCCCGTCTGAGCACCAGAAGATAGCGGAAGAACTCGGTATGGGCTGGGTGCGCATGCCCCATGGCGCGTGCGATAATGTGGGTCTCAACCTTTTGCTCGATAAGGTTGAGCAGCGCCTAGGGCCGCTCAACGTCATAGCATGTAGCTACTTCGAGCGCGTCAAGCGCAACTAGATACGGTATAGTGCCAGGTGTCAGATACGGGACTGAATGGCGCATGATCGAATTGGGTGGTAGATCTTGTGTCATTCTTGCTGAAGGAATTCGGTAGCCGGCAGGGTGGTCTGTCGGAGAGACAATGCGCCCGGACGACACTTGGCTGGCGCCGGCGGGCTACCAGCCCGCCACGGATGCAGCTTAAAGAGGGATAGTGGGACAAGCTGCGGCAAGGACGTGCCGAACCGCAGTAGCAGTGTCACATTGGGTCGGAGTCGAGAGGCAGTTCCCGTCGCGTTACGGGGCTTTCTCAGATTGAGAGGAGTGCAATGGAGAATCAACTTGGTAGGCTGAGCCGCTTAATTACAGCCCGCCCGTGGATCACGATTTTCGTCATCCTGAACATAACCGTTTTCCTGACTGCCGGGGCGGTACGGCGTGCGCCTCCTCCCGGAGACGAGGCAATACTTCCTCCAGGGAGTACCGTTGCCGACGCCATTGCTGAAATTGATGAGTTCTTTGGCGAATCCGGCGAAGCCAATGTGGTGACGCTCATCTTCCGTGGAGACGCGCTGACGCCTGACGGCCTGGCGCAGATGGATGCCCTGATCAACGAGATCGTCGCCGATCCTGCCGTTCAGGAGCTCTTCGCGCCGGTCAATCCCCTCGTCGCGCCCGTGTTGCTGATTAAGGCTGTGCTCCAAACGGACAACGTCACGTCCATCACACAGGAACAAATCAACGCGGCCCGCGGCCCACCCGAGATTCAGGCGGCGCTTGACGCCCTGACCGGCACCGATACGGATGGTACAGAGGTGGCGATTGCCATTGTTCGTCTGCGGGACACGGGTGATGAGCGCATTGACGACGCTGAACGCAAAATTGACGAACTTGCAGCCGCGTCTGAGGGTACGCTGCAGGTGAGCAGCGTTTCACCCGCGATAATCGAGGACGAGTACAAGAAAGCTACCCAGGAAGGCATGGGGCCGTTGATTGGGCTGGCGCTCTTGCTCATCGCGGGGCTAATCCTGCTTTTCCTGCGTACGTTGACTGATTTATTGCTCACACTGGCCGGTCTGTTTATTTCGCTGATGTGGATCGTTGGTGTGGAAGGCTGGCTGGGTCCCTACGCGCTGGGCATCACCGGACCGCCAAACCAGCTTACCGCGATGGTGCCAATCATCGTAATCAGCCTTACGGTAGACTACGCGATTCAGATCGTCTCGCACTACCGGGAGCAGCGTCACGAAGGCGAGGCGGTGGTACCGGCCGCCCAGATCGGACTGCGCAAAGTCACCATTCCGCTGGTACTGGCCGCCGTCACGACAATCGTGAGCCTGCTGGTGAGTCTGTTTTCTCCTATAGGAATCATTGGTGATTTCGGTTTGATCGCAGGACTGGGTGTAGGCATGACTCTCATCGTGATGCTTACGCTGCTTCCGGCCGGCCGGACGATCATCGACCGGCAGCGGGAAGCCCGGGGCAATCTCAAGCAGCCGCGTTTGGTAGCTACGGCATTGCCCGGAATCGAAGGATTGGCGACCGTGCTGGGGAAGAGTATCACGCGCGCGCCTGCGCCGTACCTCATTGTTGTGCTTGGGGTTACGATCGCGCTGGGGTACGCAGCCACAGGGATCAAGTCTGAGTTCAACATCCGCGACATTCTGCCCAGAGGGGGCACCCTGATGGCGGACTTGGACACCATTGATGCGGCGATTGGCGGCTCAACGGAGATAGTTAGTGTGCTCATCAGAGCGGAGGCCACAGAGACCCGCACGCTGTTGAACCTGCGGGACTTCACCGCCGCCTTCGCGGACGAAGAGAGCCGCCCCGCCGCCGCGGCGGGACCAATCCAGGCATCGTATGAACTCCTCGTGCGAGACTGGATACACGACAGCGGCCAGCCCGGCGACAAATACGATTCTGAGCTTGCCGCCCTCTTCCAAGAAGCCTCGGCGGGACTGAGACTTGATGCCGGGTTGATGCAGGAATTCCTCAACAGGCTCCAAGCCCTGGACCCGTCGCTTTCGTATCTCCTGGTTAACGATCCTGCCGGCACTGACGCAATGCTGCTCCAGTTCCCGGCCTACTCGGGCGATACCAATCAGGCGAAGCAAATTCAAGAGTCCCTGGAGGACCTCTGGATCGGTGATGACAACGCTATCGCAGCAACATCTGAGGGCATCATTGGAATCACAATCACGGACGCCATTACTGAACGGCAGACAGAAGCGATTTCTACCACCATCGCGGTGGCACTCGGCGTGCTGGCGCTTTTCTTCTGGATCACCGTGCGCCAGCCGGTGCTATCCGTCATCGCGGTGGGCCCGATTGTGCTCGTGCTCATCTCGGTGCTGGGCACCATGGCGCTGCTGGATATTCCCTATTCGCTCGTCACGTCTATCATCACAGCGCTCTCGGTGGGTATCGGGGTGGACTACACCATCCACGTGATTCATCGCTACCGCGAGGAATACGCCCGCGGGCGGGACCCGGAACAAGCGGCAATCCGGACACTCGCCACCACCGGTTCGGCGCTGTTGGGTTCCGCGCTCACGACGGCGCTTGGACTTGGCGCGCTAATTGCCTCGCCGCTGCTTGCTTCCCAGCAGTTCGCAATTGCGGCTTCCATTACGATCCTCTACTCGCTGTTAGTGTCCATTCTGCTGGTCCCACCTGCGATGACAATCTGGGGCGCCTACCAAAATGTGCGGCTGCGCTCCAAGGTGAAGCGCTGGGCGGATGAGTTGGACCTGGAAATCGAGGCCGTGCAGCGGCGCTACGAGTAGAAACAGTACTCCGCAAAGGAAAGAACCTTGCAATTCCGCAAACTATCCAACCGGCTGAAGGCTCAATACCGTGGAACGGACGTCCACAGTCGCGTGAATCGCTTCGATGGCTGGATGGACAAAGCACACGTGGAGGACGCCGTCCCGACGGGCTACGACCACGCCGAAACTGTCAAGGAATACTACGACCTCTGCGGCGAGTTCATGGAGTTCGGTTGGGGTGAGTCCCTTCACTTCGCACCGCTGTCGCCCCATGAAAGCCTGGAGGACTCCAAGATCCGTCACCAGCGGCTGATGATCGCCAAGTTGGAGTTGCGCGAGGGCATGACGGTGATCGATGTCGGTTGCGGGGTCGGCGGCCCGCTGCGCCGTGTCGTCCGGGAGGCCGGTGTCAGGGTAGTCGGGGTCAATAGCAACGAAATCCAGTTGGACAAGGCGAGATCGTTGGACGCCGAGGCGGGGCTCGACCATGCGATCGACTACCTCGCGTGCAGCTTCATGGACATGCGCGCCATCGCGGACAACTCATTCGACCGGGGGTACGCGATCGAGTCGACGTGCCATGCGCCGGACAAGGCGGGCGCGTTTGCCGAGATCTACCGCGTGCTGAAACCCGGGGCCCTCTTCTGGGGCCAGGAGATGTGCATGACGAGCAAGTTCAATCCCGGTGACGAGCGACACCGGGCTATCAAGAAGGAACTGATGCACGGCATCGCGCTCAAGGATGTCGCGACGATGGACGAGGTGGACTGTGCCCTCGAAACTGCAGGATTTCAGGTCATAGAAGGGAGGGATCGGGCTGTTGGGGAGAACGGTCCGACCACGCCGTGGTATCGGCCCATGGAAACCCGGCACGGAACGCTCGGCAACGCCCTTATCAGGATTCCGCTGGGCCGCAAGGCGGTTTTCGGGGCATCCAGGTTGGCCGAGGTGCTGGGGGTGTTCCCAACGGGCTCCGCCCGTGTCGTCAAGCTGCTGGATCGGACTGCCAACGCCTACGTCGCGGGCGGCAAGACCGGGATATTCACGCCGCTATATTGTTTCCTGGCTCTTAAGCCCCTTTAGTCCCTCTCCTTCCCGGTTTCTCGGGCGATCCATGGTGCATTAGACGTTTATCTCGCGTCTCTGATCGGCAATGACGAACTTCAGCTTCCCGCTCGGTTTGTTGGACGGGAACGGGCTGAACGTCAGCTTGTGCTTGAATTTCTCCGGGGATACCTCGAGCTTGAAGTAGTGCGCGATCATCAGCACGTTGATCGCCAGTTGCCGTTCCATTAGCCGAGTGCCGAGACAGGTGTGTGTACCCAGGCCGTAGGGGGCGTACGCCCGGCTGCGATGCTCAAAGCGCGGCGCCGTATAGCGTTCAATATCGAATTTGAAGGGTTCGGGAAAGGCACTTTCCATGTAGTGTGAGGCGGTCGTAGCGATATGGATCCGCGCGCCCACCGGCAGCTCGAAGCCCTCCACCACGCAGGCGTTCATGACGTTGCGAATAGACATGGGCACAACCGGGTACATGCGCATGACCTCCATGAGGAAGCGGTGCGTGACGTCGAGTGCTTCCAGGGTGAAGTCTTTGCCCTGCGGATCGCCATCTCTAAACAAGGCGTCGGCTTCTTTCTGAATCCTTGCGTACATTTCGGGCTGCGCCGCCATGGCGTAGACCGCGAAGCTCAGCGCATCGCCCAGATACATGCTGGCAAGCAACGGCGCCGAGAGCATGAACGGCATATTCGATTCCGGCAGGAACTGCGGATCGCTGGCCTGAAGGCTGAGAAGGTCATCCGCAAGATCCCGTGGACGACCCGCGCGCTGGGAGGGCGTATGGACTTGCTGGACCCGGCTCGTCACCTCATTGACGACTTTCGCCCGGCGTCTCATGCCGGGGGTATAGAGCATGAACTTGGGTAGAACCCGCGCGACGTGTGTGCAGAGACCCCGTTCTTTGTATGCCATGAGGTCATCGACGATGTCTTGTGACTCAATGTTGACGATGAGCGGCGAAATTTGCGCATTGATCATCCGCCGGCACAGCGACCGCGCAGAATAGGCATCACCGACCTTCCAATCCGCCATATACGCGCGGGCGTTGCCATAGACCTCATCCAGTTGCGCCTCCAGTCTCTCGCGTGAATACCCCGGAGACATGGCCTTGCGCAGCCGGAAGTGGTCGGCTCCATCCACGGCGGGAATGAGTCCGGACGCGCCGTAGACCTTCTCGAAGTCGGCAAAGTAATCCCGCGCCCGTAGGTACTGCCGCCCGTTTCGTTGCACCCATTGATTTACGCGGGGCCCGCCTATGAAATATAGAGGCTCGGAAAAGGGCGGACGCAACTGAAACACCGGGCCGTACTCTTTTCTCAGTTCCGCAAAGATCGCCGCAAGGTTGCCGCTGCGCAAATGCGGATTCAGCAAAACCTTGTGCAATGGGACAACCGGAATCGATTTGGCAAGGGCGGAGCGCCGGAGCAAGCCTCCGGCAAAGTTGTTGGCGACCACCTCGGCGACTGACCGGCCGATTAGACTCATCCTGCAGAGGAGTTTGATACGCTCTTCAGACTCCTCATCAAGCTGGAAGATAAAGCGCAAGACATCGCACGTGTTGAGGAGGCTGATTACAATAGCATCTCTCAAGCTGGGAATCTCGTTGTCGAAAATTGCTCTGCTCACACGAGTCTTAACGAACTCAGCCGCAGTCACTTCATGCGATTCGGAGTACAGTTCCGTCCGCCACGAAGACCGGGACAGCGTCCAGAATTCACCGTCGTGGTAGTCCAGAATCTTCAACTCAACCAAGCGCTCCATGATCTGGTCGACGATTGCCGGGGCGCGAAAAACAAGCCGCTCGATCCAATACTGCACGTTATGTGCTTCCGGTTCTTCGGCAATTTTCTCCAGAATTGGATCAAGACGGGGTTACCCGTCTCCGTGGGATTGAGGACTCTAAGGGCTTCCCTATCCATGTCAATGCGGGACCTGACCAAGAGTTCGGCAAGTATGGCGCCGACGATGGCGCAGTTGAGGTCCCAGCCGGCCACCTGGCGAAAGTAGCCGGTCTCCTCATTGAGGAGCATCAGGACGAGTTCTTGAGGCAACGTCAACTCATGGGTGGCTACACGGTCGGTTGCGATTGCCATTTGCGTTGCCTCCGGGGGGGGGGGTCAGGATTGGCCCAGATCGCCCTGGCGCATCGCACCACCGGAAAGTGATGGCACGGCTTCACGGGCAATGGGTAGGGTGAAAATTGGGAAGCGAAAGTCTGCCGCTTGCTATAGTAAACCTAGCGGCAGTAGGAAATGTACACGACGTATGTTACCATAAGCGTACACTACCCGACAGACACTCACATGTCAATCCTCAACTCAGTGTGTCCGGATTCTAGTTATGCAAACCTCCTCCCCCATGCCCGTGTCTGCTGCCATACCTTCTCCATTTCCAGAGGGTTGGTACTTCGTCGCCAGCCGCAAGGACATCGAGAAGGAAAAGCTCATCCACAAGACCTGGATGGGTGAGAACATCGTCGTGTATTGCGATGATAGCGGCCAAATCTGCGTTGCCGAGGCCTATTGCCCGCACCTGGGCTCCGACCTGAGCCCTGCTGCCGGGGGCCGCGTGCGCGAGGGCCGGCTCGTATGTCCATTTCACGGCTATGAGTTCGATGCCACCGGCACGTGCGTCGCCACCCCCTACGCGCCTCCACCGAGGCACACAGGGCTGCGGGTCTTCGAGACCCAGGAAATCGTCGGCATGATCTTTGCGTGGTATGGCATTCACGATCGGGAGCCGCAATGGCACCTACCCGCAGTTGCGCCCGACGATGGCGATTGGTGCGATCTCGCGATCCGCACGGTGCGCTTTGCCGGCCATCCCCAGGAGACTTCGGAAAACGCGGTGGACCTGGCCCACCTGCGCTACATCCACGGCTTTGGCAAGGTGGAACGCATTGAGCCGGTGTCGGTGGACGGTCCCTATCTGAGGAGCCGATTCAACTTTAGGTCCACCCGTTCGATCGCGAGAGTCGCAAAGCTCACGTTTGATCTTACCGCCGACACGCATGTCCACGGACTCGGCTATTCATTCGTGGACATTCGCGAACACTCGATCGGCATGGACATGCGTCTCTGGGTGCTGGCGACACCGGTGGACGGCACGTTCATCGACATGTCGCTGGCCTCGCAAGTGCGGGAGTTGCGCAAGCCGAATCGCTGGCTCGCAGGCCTGGGTTTTCTGCCGGTGGGCATGCGCGCGCCAATCATGAACTGGTTTACGGCGTCGCAGCAAGTATGGGAAGTACGGCAAGATGAGGTCATTTGGAGCCGCAAACGGTATCAGTCCCGCCCGCGCCTCTGCCGTTCCGACGGCGAGATCACCAGGTACCGCCGCTACTGCGCCCAGTTCTATCCCGACGTGAGCGAAAATGGCGGCCCAACTGCCTGACGTTGCCGACCGGTTGACCGCCGTGGCTGCTGCACGGCTCACGTCCTGCCCGCTTAGCGCTTTGCCAGAGATGGAGTGGGCGTTCCTCGCCAAGTGGCGGGGGACGAGTCCCAGCAACATTGCACGTACTCTTCCGGCAAGGAACAGTGCACTCTCAGTGCCCCGCAACTCCGGTAGCGCAGTCCCTTCGACAGGCTCAGGACACGTTTGCAACCTGCGTCCGCTGGTGGCGCGGTCGCCGTTCCGAGTGTTCTGGCGGGGGAAAACCCCGTGCTACGCCTTCCTGAAGCGCCAACCGTACATGATCCTGCCGTAGTAGTTGAACATGCGCCTTGCCCCGGGATTATCAAAGGGGTAGTCTGCACCGAGCTGCCGTGCCGCTGCGAGCCCGGTCACGAAGCAGGTCTCTTGGCTGTTGACTAGGGTGTGCGCGCCGCAGTGCCACGTCCGCCGCTTGCCCTGAATGAAGCGAAAGATGTTCACGAGCCACGCGACGTGACGCACGTCGTGAACGATGTGCTGAAACCACCACTTCTTCACGACCTTTCGCTCATCGATGGGACTGATCGGGTTATACGTCACCAGGCAGGGCTTATCCGAGCGATTAGCCCACGGTTGCTGGTTGTGCATGATGTAGGTGATTTCATAGTTGTCCGGCCTGGCGCCGTACTGTTCGATGTGATTGCTCCGGGTCGTCAGAGGCTTCACGTCGTTGTCCGGCAGGACTGAGGAATCCGAGTGGACGACGGTATGGTTGTGGAGCTCGCTCTCGTAGCGAATTGAAGAGAGAATATACCGCTCCAGAAACGTGGGCTTGTCGAGGATCATCAGCGTCTGGTTCGCGTTGCAGGCGAAGATGACTTCATCGTAGACCTCTCGGCCACCGGCTTCGTCCTCCACCACGACGCGGGATTCCTGTCGATACACCTTGCGTACCGGCCTACTGAGGTAGATCTTGTCTTGGAAACCAGCCGATAGATTCTCGTAGATACGCCGTGTTCCCTGGTCCCACGTCTGCATCGGCGTGGCGCTCTCGATATCGAAAAACTCAAGATACCGCGCGAAGAGCGACGCGGGCATATCGAACACGTTCGTCGCCATGAGAAAATTGACGAACATCGGCTTCAGAATCTTGAATCTGAAATCTCCGGAATAGGCTCCCCAATTCAGCAGCGTCCCCATGCTTAGGTAGTTGAAGGGGTTGAGAGCGTTGAGCAGCTTCGACTGGGAACGAGTCAACCCGCCAAACCAGTGGAGACGCCGCAGGAGTTGCTGGAACTTCTGGATCTCGAACCGCAGTTGCTCTCTAATTTCGGAATCGAAGTCGTGGGCATACACCTGGCCGCGGTATTTCACGCTGTAGCTAAACTTGGTATCGATCAGATCGATGCCGAATTGCTCCATTAACAACAGGATGTGATGGTAAACCGACGGGATGCAGGCGGTGACAGAAATGTCGAAAGGGATTGAGGAGCCGTCTTCCTGCGGCATATCGGCCGTAATCGCATTCCCGCCAATCTGGGCCTGCGCCTCGTACAGCCGGAAGTCAAAGTGGTCCGGGTGATGACTAAGCGCCCAGGCGGCGCCCAGACCTGAAATACCTCCGCCAACAATCGCAACTCGCCGCAACATCTTCCCTGCCTCGCCGGATACGATGGCTTCCTGTCGGGTTTCCGCGGCCTGCCGTCCGGTCAGCATGCGAAACGCGGGTGAGGATAGCGTCCTCATTGGTCCCTCGAACCGGTGTCCAGGCACTCACCCATTGTACAGATGGGAGTGTACACTGTGAGAGTGGATTGGGGAGGGGGTGATTGTACGTCTTCTTCGACGCATAGTTTCGATTTTGCAGTGAGAGGGGCATGAGCGCGGCTAGCGTCCGGGCTGGGGCATGGGAGCACATGAATGACTCTACGTGATTTGTACGAGACGTCCATCGAAATCGGTCGCGAGCTTGACCCCAGGGGTCAGGCGGCCATAGAGCGCCAATTGCAGCGACGCCGCGACGAGTACGCCGCTCTGCCTGCTTGGCAGCAAGCGCTCTACGATCAGGAGCGCTTTCGTAATCCCTACGGCGACGTGCGCATATCCAACGGCCCGCCAGAAACACCGATTCGCACTGCGCTCGTCGGCATTAACCTGCACGTGCAAGAGATGCTGCTTGGGGTACAACTGGCGGCCAAGGGCACCCCGATTGACGCATTCATTTCCCACCATACGAACAGCGTCGGTATCTCCGCCTCCCTCGTCGCCGACTTCATGGAGATCAACGCCGACTATCTCATGTGGGAGGGCGTGCCGGAAGATGAGGCCCGCGCCTGCATCTTCGACTTCATGGCGGCACGCTTGCAGGAGCACGAAGACATGCACCGCATCGGGCCCGATACGGCCAAGCTGCTGGGGTATCCGCTGGCATGCATTCATACACCGGTTGATTATGCACACCGGCAATACATCAACGCGCTATTTGCGCGCGAAAGGCCGGAGACCGTCGGCGACGTCGTGGAACTCATGCTGACGCTACCGGAAATGCAGGAAGCCGCGCGCATCGGAGCAGTGCCCCGTATCATGACCGGCGACCCGGCGCAGCTCACCGGACGCATGCACGCGAAGTTTGCCGGCGGCTATGCCTATCCGCCCAGCGCCTTTCCGCTGCTAGCAAAGGCTGGCGTGCAAACTGTGGTGCAGGTTTCGGCGGGGTCGGAGACGGTAGCCGCCTGCCGCGAGCACGGCATCGCCCTGGTGCGCTTGCCTCACTACGCCACTGACAATATCGGCCAGAACTTGCTGCTCGATGAACTCATGCGCCGCCTGGAGCCGTTCGACGTCATTCCCTGCAACTATTTCGGACGAGTTGACCGCGCCGGTCAACTCGCGCAGATGTTGGCAGAGGGTCCGATTATCAGGTCGCTGAGACACTAAAGAGCAAGCGCCAGTCCGAAGCGATGCTTGTATAGCAATCACCCGCCGCAAGGCGGGTGTTTTTCCTATCACAAGGGGTCGTGGCCGCTACGGAGTGCCCAAAGCTGCCTGTGCAATCTCTCTCAACGCCGTTTCGCGTTAGATCTCGCGCGCAGCGGACCAGCCGGTAGCCACGTCGTCGAATACTTCTGTCATCTTTTCAGAAGGTTTGGCCGTGAGCAACGTGACAACGACGGCAAAGGGAATGGCGATGAGGAAGCCCGGTGTGGCGGGTTGGATGTCCATAATGCCGCCGGGGCCGCCGGAAGAGTAGCCCCAAATCGAGGCAACGACCGTGCCGGTGAGCATGGACGTGAGTGCTCCCCAAAAGTTGAAGCGGCGCCAATAGAGCGCGAGCAAGAGCAGGGGTCCGAAGGCCGCGCCCATGCCGCCCCACGCGTACGAGACCAGATTGAACACCGAATCGGGGTTGAAGATGGACAAGAGGGCCGCGATGACGCCGACTACGACCAGCAGGAAGCGGCCCAACCAGACGCGTGCAAAGGCGCCGAGCACATAGACGTACCGTTTGGCGTAGGCATAGCGCCGGATGAACGGTACGTCGTCAGTCGCCATGGCCGAGGCCAAGAGCAATTGTGAGTCTGCCGTACTCATGACGGCGGCGATTACGGCCGACAGCAGGACCCCCGCAATGATCGGCGGAAAGAAGGCGGTCGCGGCAACAAGATAGAGGCGCTCCGGATCGGCGATGACTTCATCGAGCCTCCCAACTTCGCCAAGGGCCGGCAAGGCTACCAGCCCCAACATGAGGCCAAACATGAAGATGAGCGATGCCCAAAGCGTGCCGATATCGCGGCTGGGCCGTATACGCCCTTCGCTTTCCACCGCCATGAAGCGCTGCAGTATGCGCAACGAGCCAAAGGCGCCCAAGCCCCAGCCGGCTGTCGAAAGCAGGAAGGTGACCGTGACGCCCTCGCCGGACGCGTCGGTAAACGGATTCCAGAAGCCGGCGGCCGTGCCCTCCAGGCCCTGTAAAGGATCAGAGGTGAGGAATAGCAACGAAATTGGCAAGATGATGAAACCGGCCAACATGATAATGGCTTGGAAGACGTCGGTGCGGGAAACGGCGAGAAAGCCGCCAATGAAGGTATACGATGCGACAGCCACGAGAGTCACCAAAATGCCCACAATGCCCTCGAGGCCGAATACCGTATTCAGCAGCTTGGATCCGGCGATCAGGCCGGAGCTAATGTAAAAGATGATGAAGAAGAGGGCTATCGCGGCTGAAAGCGTGCGCAACACGCCCCATTTGTCCCCAAAGCGCTTCTCGAAAAACTCAGGAAAGGTAAGTGAGTTGTCCGTCGCGATCGTGTACCGGCGCAGCCGCTTGGCATAGATGGCCCACGTCAACCAAAAGCCAAAGACTATGCTAAATACCGTCCAGAACTCCACGGCGCCGTTCATGAATGCCAGCGCCGGGAAGACGAGCATAGTCCACCCACTGGTGGATGACGAACTGGAACTTAACGCCGAGGTAAAGCTGCCAACCTTGCGGCCGGCGAGCACGTAGTCCGACATCTCCTGCATCTGGCGGCTGCGAAAGACCGCAATGCCAATGAGCGCCGCAAAATAGGCTAAGAAGACGATGAGCACCCACGCGGTCAACATGCGCTAGATACTCCTCTCGTGTTCCCACTTCCGTAGCGTACAGATTACTGTCTACGTGAGGGTGTGTCTACCCTTCAAAAACCTCGATCAGAGTCGCGTCAACGACGGTGTGATTTGTGGCGGCCCGCAGTGACTTCTGGGTTGTATGCTCGTTCTCTAGCATGAGATCCTATGGCGACGCGCGTACTCGTATTCAGATGCAGACACTGGCAGCAACCTATGGTATCATAGAATTCGCGTATATTCTTCATCTTGATCCCAAGTGTTCCTTATATGGCAAGTATTGATTCGTCCTATGACTTCTTTAGAGATGCCCATAGCAAGCGTCTTGACATCACTAATTCTTACCTTGCACTTGGTGATGTTCCGGATCTTGTGGGTGTCTCAGTTCAAAACGAAGAAAAAATCATCCAAGCTGTCCGCCGCTTACTTGAGCAAGATGGTGGGGGTATCTCAAAGGTTTCCGATCTTGCTGAACCCTACCAAGAACCAGCTAGGGAACTCTACCAATCGGACCAGATAGCTGCAGTCGACGGGACGGATGCAATTTCTGCACTCCGTTTCGTCTCTGACACTCTTTACGCAGCGGGTGTAGTCGCTGTCACACCTCGTTCCCGCCATCAACCTCGAGCGAGAGTTACACGCACACGTGCGTCTTCCTATGCTTCTATGCAAGACTTTTCTAAGTCATGGGATGAGAACATTCGGAATTGGGGGACTTACTTACGGGGGGCACGTGAGAACGAGATTTCATGGGTAAGTACGTTTCGAGAGTATGAGGAGCGAGAACTTGCGTACGAGTGGTTGCAGGAAGATTCAAGACATGTCGCATTAATCGACGGGCCAGTTCTGACACAAAACCTGCTCTCTCAGGTCACTGCAAGAGACTTGCTTGAAAGGATCCTCGTCAATGGACGTGCGATTGGGTTCATCAAAGAGATATCGGCGAATCCGTTGTTGGTAGCCATTGGATGTGCGCTAGAACCAGGCGAGGTCTTCGTTCTTGCTCACTGGTCTAATCTACTCAGCGAGAGGTTCAGCAGTGGGCAGGAAGCAATAGCGTCTTGGATAAATGATAGGGCTAGCCGTGTAGTTCGCGCTATCTATAAGCTCAACCGTAAGGCATATGGCATTGAGTGCGTGCGTGATCTCGTCCCACTGGCTTTGGCCATTCTTGGGCAGGATCCGGGTGGGTCTGCAGAACATGACATCCCAATGTTGCTTCAAATAGCCGACTTGCATGTGCGCTCACATTTCAATGGAGCTTCTGCAAGGGAAGAAGTGTTAGCTAGGCACTCCTTGCGTGACCCTGATCGATTCTTAGAACTCACGTACGAACGGGACTTGCGATGACTCAGCTAGTGCAGATTGCAGATGACCAGAGCACCGACACAGACATTGTCCGTCTCATCGGAACCGGCGAGGACGACCTAGTGCCGCTCTTTACATATTTGATTTCAAATGATGGAGACGAGAGATTCTTCCTCCAGGTTTCCTCGCCAAATCGAAATCTCAGTCGGTTCTCGCCCCATCCCTTTGATACTATCGCCCTAAGCCAGATGCTAGCGCTAATCGAAGGCCGGGGGTACGAGAAGGAGGCTCTGGTTTCGAATGTCCGCTTCTATGAAGCTGAGATTCTTGCTCACATTGGCGATGATGGAGAACCCCAATCACCCTTTACGAGACCATCAACAGGGGCTATGGCCAGACCTGCTCTGACTGAAGAGATCATAGGTAATCTTCGCCTGCCAGAGTCTGACGGCGACGATTGTCGCATCGGCAGCCTCGCGCGCAGTGGAGACGCTTCTGTTCCAATCATCGTCAATGAACGTATTATTGATCATCACATCCTTGTTGCTGGCGCAACCGGCTCAGGCAAATCACATCTTCTTGCTAACTTAGCTCATGTTGCCGACTCTATGACCCGATGCATTGTTCTGTTCGATCACAAGCCAGATCACCAAAACCACCATGAACGTAACCTCGATGCTGATGAAAGCCTTCAGCACGCATTTGACCTTTGGAAGGGTGATGCCGACGACGGTAGTGAGACTAGCGGCTCAGTGCGTTACTGGACATTGGACAAGAATGACCCAAATGAACATGCGAGACTTCTAAGCCTGTCCGCCCGCACTCTAGACCCAGAAATACTAGCTGGCACTGTCTTTCATCGTGCGAGCGAAGAAAACCAGGCAGAAGCATTTGCAACGATAGTCCACGCATTCTCCGAGAAAGAAGATAACAATGAGTGGACAGTCCACGATCTTGTAGATTTCGTGCGGACCAAGAATGCGAGGGATATAGATGCCCTCTTTGGTGATGCAACTGTTCAGTTACATACATCAACCCTACAGGCAATAAAACGAAAACTATTCCGTAGTGAAAGCAGAATCCCAGCTTTCATTGATCCTGAACCTTCCAATAGTGCGCTTGGTGAGCCGAAACGCAAGACTGGATCTATCGACGACATTTTCCTTCCCGGCCTTAATGTGATCCGAATAAGTGAAGGTGATGCCCGAGGGTACGCGCTGTTTCTATCACACCTACTTGGTCGCGCTGCTGATGTCAGGTCCCGCTCAATTCAATCAGATACGAGTCAGGCTGTTAATCCTGCTCCTGAGTTGCTCATGATAGTCGACGAGGCTGCGGACATCTTTAGGGCAGACTCGCGTTACTTGCGAAGCGCTGCAACTGGAATGCTCGCTGAACGCATAAGGAAGGGACGCTCCCTTCGCATTGGATACGTTATTGCAGTTCAGGATGCGGGCGACGTTCCGGAGAACATTCGTCACAATCTCAATACGACAATTGTTGGGCGTCACCGTCACCTTGGCACGTTGAGAGAGGCTCTCCCTACCGTCCGAGAGGGTCTTCTTTCTAGTGCAGACAAGCTTGATCCAGGTGAAATGCTGGTTGACTTATTCGGTGTACCTTCACTTCTGCTTGTCAAAATGGATATGTCGCGCTCGAATCTAACCGTCTTTTCGTAAGCCTCCATGCCTCGCGATTGGACACGATACCTTGCAAATGCCCGCACGGATGCGGGTCGGGCTCTTGTTGAGCAGGGGATGCGAATCAGTGAAGCCCGGCGGGAATTGGCTGCTGACGACTATCAACTTGTGCTCGAGGCCGCAGGTGTTACCCCCCGCGATGCGCGCCTCCTCGCGACGATTGGTAGCCGGCTAAGGCAAGTCCTAGACATTAGACCAGAACCACGCCTGCCTATCCGAATCCGAACCCTAGCCGCGCTTTCCGATTTGTCCAGTGACACTCTGCTGCGCGCTGCTAGGGACGGGCTAATTCACCCGGCGATGACAGAGTCTGATGCGCGATCGCTTCGCGGACCTGCAAGCGAAGCTCTTCCGTCCTTAGTTCGGCCAACCGACAATTGGAGCTTTTCAACTCTGAGATGGCCCCGAATAGACGGATGGGAGGGTCATGGCTATATACCAGGTGACATTTATGCCAACTGCCTCTGGTACTATGCGCACAATGGAGACAAAGTTGTTGATCCAATGGCTGGATCTGGAATGCTCCTTCGCGTCTGGGAAGACCGTGGTACATGGATTGAAGACGATTCACTGAGGATTGATATCGTGCTGTCGGATCTGTTGCCCCGTGGGCCATACGGCAAACAGATCATCCCCTGCGACTTGCTTAAGGGCTTTCCCACGGAACATGCTGATTACATTATCGTTGATCCCCCCTATCATGGATTGACCAAAGGTCAATATTCTAACCTCCCGAATGACCTTGCCAACATGGATGCTCCACAGTGGACAAGTGCAATGGTGCGTATTGCTCATCAGCTTCGAGCGACCCAAACTAGGGGTGGGCGATGCACCGTGATTGTTCCGAATAACCGCACGATAAGTACTGGCAAACGTTTGCTGTTCCCAGAGATAGTCCGGCGTATTTTTTGCGATGCGGATTACAAGCTCTTTGATGTCGCCTATGCTTCCCGAAGGACTCAACAGAAGCAAGGTCGACAGATGGGAATTCTAAATAACCGTGCGCGACGCAGTAGGATTCTAATGTCGGATGTTTCGGAAGTGCTTACCTTTGTCGTTCCTTGATCGGAGCAAACATAGAAGCAAACATGCAGGCGCAATCAGAGTAACCACACTTCATTGGAATAGTGTAGTAAGCAGCTAATGCAGCAGTTAGGAAGGATGTTCCTGTGAGCATGCTAATTCTCACCCAACCGGGTAGCCGCGCCAATACTTATGGACCGTATACCTCTGAAGTACTAAAGGCGGAGGGATTTGCGGACTTCGACGTGCAGCCCATCGGCCAGGATGCTCTGGCGCGGGTTGACGCCTATGATGCGGTTGTCCTGACGCCCAGTTTGCCGCGACGCGCCTACGTGGAGCGGCTTGTGGCCTATGTGAAGTCGGGCGGGCGGCTGATCGCGCTGCGTCCTTCACGCGTGCTCGCTGTGGGGCTTGGTCTGGCGCCGACGGACACCGCCGCCTATCCGGCCTACGTGCGGCCGCTGCCGGGCAATGCCATTGGCGCCGGCGTGCCGCATGAGTCGATCCAGACCCACATGCCGGTGGACAACTACGAGCCGCTGCAACTGCCGGAAGGCACACGAGAGATCGCCAGGATTTACGTCGATGCTGACGTCGAAACGTCATACCCCGCGGTCATGCACTTCCCGCTTGGTAAAGGACAGGTGGTGGCGTTCGGTTACGACCTTGCCCAAGCGGTGGCGTTGATTCGTCAGGGCAATCCGGTGCACTATGGCTGGCGCACCGTGGGATTCGGCAACCCCTACCGTCCCAACGAATTCTTTAGCAATCACCTGGATACGCGGCGCATGCACCTGCCGCAGGCCGACATCCATGCCATGCTGCTCGGCAATGCCATCAATGCCATCGCTAAGCACCCGCAGCCCCGGCTGTGGTACTACGACACGCCGGAGACCAAGAGCATGGTGGTATTGGACTCTGATGACGACTACTCGCCGCTCGAAGCCTTCGAAGCGCTGATGAATGCGGCGGAAGCGCACAACGGACACGTTACCATTTACCTGATGCTCGGCCCATCCAAGTACACCATCGCGACGCCGGAACGAGTGGAAGGCTGGCGCGCTCGTGGCCACTCCTTTGGCATCCACCACAACGCCTTTGATCCGCAATACGTCAATGAAGAGCAGGATGCCGTCATGGAAGAAATCGTGCGGCGGGATACCGACTATTTCCGGGAGCACTATGGCGGCGAGACCGTCATTGCCAACCGCAATCACTGCCTCGGCTGGAAGGGCTATGTCGACCTGCCGCGCATCTACGAGGACGTAGGTGTGGTATTGGATACCAACGTGCTCAGCATCCACGACCAATGGCTGCAGTACACCAACGGTTCCGGGCATCCCGGCAAGTTCGTGGATACCAACGGCGAGATCATCGAGGTCTACCAGCAACTGACTCAGGCGTACGACGACGCATCCGTCAAAGCCAAGCTCTCGTCGGACCCGGTGGGCGAAGCCAAGCGCACGCGCCAGGTGATGCTGGAGAAGAAGGAGCGCTATTTCAGTCCGCTCACGGTGCTCTCGCATCCCGTTTCGTTTTACACCTATAGCAGCGCCTACCAGAACCAGAGCTGGGACTACGCAAACGAACTGGGTCTGCCCATCTGGAGCGCTTTCGAATGGGCCGACTTTGTGCGCGCCCGCAACCGGGCGCAGGTCTCTCATAGCGCCTGGGATAATGGGAGCTTCTCGTGCCGGGTCTCCGGCAGTTCGCCCAGCGGCAACTTTACGTTGATGGTCCCGCTCGAAAACGGCGAGACTCCTCGTGCCAGCGTGGACGGTGAGGCGGTGGACGTGTCGCTGCAAGAGGCTTACGGGTGGACCTATGCCTTGGTGCCGGTGCCAATCAGCAGCAACGGGGCGGAGGCGCGGCAGGTAGTCGTGCAAACGTGATAAACTCGTCAAGACAAGATACGCTGGCTAGGCAGTGTTGATACTGGATCACGTCCAGCACAGGCCATGTCATGTCATTCCGAGCGCAAGCGAGGAATCCGGTGCGTAGCGCGGGGGTTGTCCCCGGCCTGAAGCAGTGTGCGCTTGGGCGGAGTGGATGGATTCCCGCTTACGCGAGAACGACGGAAAGGGCCGGCAAAGATGGATTCCGGCTTTCGCCGGAGTGACAGTCTGAGCGCTCGACGTTGGCATCTTCGCGGCATGTGAGATTCAGCAATGACAGCCTGGTTCTTGAATTGTCAACACTAGCTAGCCGAACATGTGTGTCGAAGAGAATGTGAGGTAGCAAGGAGAATTCGATGGAATTGACAAAAGACGAACGAGACTTGCTGGAGCACGGCAAGCGGCAGTTTCCGTTTCCGACCCTCGGCGGCTGGTACACCCAAGCAGAGGTAGACGCTATCAACGCCAGCCTGCAGGAGAGCATGGACTGGCGCATCGGCTTTCACGGCCCGGAGGTCGCGCAGTTTGAGGAGGCATTCGCTGAGTATTGCGACGTCAAGCATGCGCTGGCCGTGAACTCTTGCGGCACCGGCTTGGACGCGGCAATTCACGCCCTCCAACTCGGCCCCGAAGACGAGGTCATCGTGCCTGGCATCACGTTCAAGGCCACGTCCCTTTGCGTGATGGGCGTTGGCGCCAAGGTGGTGCTGGCGGAGATCGACCCGGCCACATTCAACATCGATCCGAATGACGTCGAGCGCTGCATGACCCCGAATACGCGCGCGATCCTGGCTGTGCACAACAACGGTCTTTCCGCCGACGTGGACGCCCTGGAAGACATCGCGCAGCGGCACCCGCACCCCGTCCACGGTCCGCCGCCTGTGCTTTGCGACGCGGCCCGCGCCGTCGGCGCCGGGTACAAGGGCACCAAGGTCGGCAAGAAAGGCGCCATGAACATCTTCAGCTTCCAGACCAGCAAGAACATGACGACCCTGGGCGAAGGCGGCATGGTCACGACCGACGATGACGATTACGCCGCATTCGTGAATAGCATGCGCTCGTTTGGCAGCGCGCTGGACGGCTGGGGCACCAACTTCCGCATGACGAAGCTGCAAGCGGTGGCCGGTTCCATTCAAGTCACGCGCCTCGACGAAATGAATGATGCGCGAAGGCAGCGCGTGGCTGATTTTGTCGAACTGATAGAGGATATTCCCGGCCTGATCCTGCCCATCGAACCCGAGGGTTACCACCACGTGTGGTACGGCTACACGCTCATGCTGGAAGAAGACTGGGCCGGCGACCCGCGGGACAAGTTTGCGGACCGCCTCATCGGCGAGCACGGCGTCGGCACGTGGATCATGAACGCCTCCTTGCCGGACTACGTCGGGTATATGGTGCGGATGGGGCACAGTCCGGAAGACGTGCCGGTCTCTACCGACACCGGACGCCGCCTCTTCTGTCCCGCCATCCATCCGCTCATGACCGATGAGGACCTGCGCTACGTGGCCGCGGCGATTAAGGAGAGTATGAACACGGTGGCGGCGGATATGCGCTTGCCGGTGGCGGTGGGATAGGACCGAGAGCACCTGAATAGCGACGAATTACAGGTAGTCTGTGGTTTGAGTCTTGCGGTGACGCTAGTCGCAGACTGCCAGTAGTATTCGGTTGTGTTTAACGCCTGCATGTCTGATCCTGCCTAAGTGCTGAGGGCACCCAATCATGCGGTTGATCGGCTGGTAGGGTTGGCATTACTGCGGAATGGCCCGGCCTATGTGGAGTGAGGCAGATGCTCCTCAAGTTCCTCAATTGGCTCTTCTCTACATCCAACGACAGTGTCGTTTTGCAGCAATCACAGTCACGCCCGCAGGACAGCCAAGTCATTGACGACAGTACTTGGTCTGGTGTGCAGGATGGTAACTGGGGCACATGGGACGACGACCAGGAAGAAGAGGACACTGACGAGTATGTGTTTGGTTACGAAATAGAGAGTGACTGGGACGAGTATGGAGATGAGATTGCAGGTGCTGTAGCATTTGCCTCCTGGCAAGAGAAGCCCAAGAGCGGCCGGGATTGGGATGAGGATGAAGCGGATTTGGCAGCAGGGGCGGAAGATTCCCATGAATACGTTGAGCGATGGGAAGATTGGGCAGCAGTGGATGAAGTAGAAGACGATGAGTCCTACCAGTGGAGTGAGGAGGAAGTGGAAGAGTATTGAGGTTACCGCCTGGAAGATAGGGATTGAGTGAGGTTCTGCTCCTGTCTAGCCGCTCCTAGCATGCGAAAGCAGGTGCGATAATTGTCCTGGGATTCGGTTGAGTCGTAGTCGAATAAGGAAATGAGTCTGTATGAAGAAAGCGATCGTTCACCCGCTGCGATTTGTGGTAGGACCGGGAATCGTTAGCGATGTTGGGGCGCATGCGGCGGCGCTGGGAAGCAATGCGCTGATCGTTGGCGGCGGCCGGGCCATGGCGGCAATCAAAGATACCGTTACCGGCGCACTCGACGAACATGGTATCTCGTACCACATCGAGCACGGCAGCCACGTCGACAAGAAGCGCCCGGAAGTGGATGCCCTTGTGGCCAAGGGCAAGGAGATCGGGGCAGACGTCGTCATTGCTGCCGGTGGCGGACGGGTGGTGGACGCAGCGAAGGCCATTGCGCACGAGATGGGCGCGTGGCTTATCAGTGTGCCGACCGTCGCTTCCACCAACGCGACGGCGACTTTTAGCGCCAGCATTGAAGGCGACGCCGACCGCAATGTGTGGTACGTCGGCCCGCATACCGTCATTGCCGACACCCGCATCATCGCCCAGGGCGGCGGCCGCTGGCTGGCAGCCGGTATGGCCGATGCGTTGCCCACGTGGACGGGCGGCCGCATCGGGCGCGAGCTGCGCCTGCGCAGCGGTACTGAACGCATTCTCGGCTTCGATAACGTCTTTCCTACCGGCGCGGCCGTCGCCATTGCCGAATGGACCTACGACACGATTCTCGAGCACGGCGCCTCGGCGTATCACGCGTGCGAGCGCGGCGTGGCTACAGAAGCAGTTGATAAGGTCGTAGAAGCGATTGTCTACGGCGGCGGTGTGGCCGGCCCGGCGTGCGGCGGGGTAGGTGGAGAACACGGTGTGCATCCCGGCAAATCGAAACACGCCACCATTGAGAGGGTGCACGGCGAAGAGGTGGCATTTGGCGTTCTGGTCGCGGTGGCGCTGATGCAGCAGGGCGATGCCGAGGTGCGCAAGCTGATCCGCTTCAACCAGTCGGTCAACCTGCCCTCGACGTTTGCCGATTTCGGCGTGCAGAATGTGAACCGCAGCCTGGTGTGCGAGATTGCGGAAGAAATCCTGGGGCCGGGCGGCAAGAGTACCTTCGGCCTGTGGTACGACGTTGACGTGGACTTGCTCACCGACGTGATGGTGGATGTGGACCGCATGGCGCAGGAGGAAAAGTGCTGTTAGCTATCGGTCAGCGTTTTCGGCATGCCGGGGCAGTTCGGAAGTGGCCCATGCGCCGGGCCGGACTTAGTAGCGCGGGGCCTTGTGCCCCGCCGGCTTAGAGGTCGAATTGGGAGGCAAGGCAGGGGTGTGGGGTAGCGCTGGCAAGTCAGCAAACTAGGATATGGGCGTTCCCCTCACCCTAACCCTCTCCCCCAGGAGAGGGAACCGGGGGCGCGGCCTGGGGAATGTAGCGCGGGGCCTTGTGCCCCGCCGGCTTAGAGGTCGAATTGGGAGGCAAAGCAGTGGTGTGGGGTAGCGCTGGCAAGTCAGCAAACTAGGCTATGGGCGATCCCCTCACCCTAACCCTCTCCCCCAGGAGAGGGAACTGGAGGCGCGGCCTGGGGAATGTAGCGCAGGGTTTTGTGCCCGCCGGCATGGAGGGCGCAAAGAGGAAGCTGGGATGCAAGATCTGAGGACTCGGGTCTCAGCGTTCCAGAACATAGGAGTTCCCCTCACCCCCGTATCAAGTACGGGGCAGGCTCTAGCCCTCTCCCCCAGGAGAGGGAACAAGAGAAGCAGACTCGTGCGGGTAGCAAGGGTCCTTGTGCACACCTAATTTAGGTGAGGGACACAGAACCACCAGAATTTTGCCTGACAACGGTATCTGAGAAGAGAGAGTAGTCGGTCGCAGCAGTACGCAAAGGATCGAGATTCATGGCCGGTAAGCCGCTCTATGTTATCTTCACGCAGGACTGCGAGCAGCTCATGGACGACTCCCTCCACGGCGGGCCGGAGGAGTGGGGCGTCAGCGAGCGGTCGGTCGCGGGGCTAGCTGACACCTTGGAAGAATACGGCCTGAGCGCGACGTTTTTCATCGTGGCGCAAACGGCGGCAGCGCAGCCCGCGCTTTACTGGGACTTGGAAAAGCGCGGCTTCGAACTCGGCCTTCACATCCATCCGCAGGATACCGGCCTCGGGTACACGGACTATCTCGGCGGTCACACCTTCGAAGAGCAAGTGACTATGTTCGATACGGTAGCCGACCAGTGGGCGGACGCCATCGGCAAGCGGCCGACAACGTTTCGAGGCGGCAACTTCTCCGCCAACGACAATACGTACCCCGCGCTTGTCGCCACAGGATTCACCCACGGCAGTGTGTCTTCGCCGGGTCGCCAGTACGACGTAGCCAAAGCCGTGTGGCAGGGCGCCGTGCCCTATGCGCATTACGCCCACAAGGCCAACCGCCTCTTTCCCGGCGACCTCGACTTCTACGAGATACCGCTCACGTGCGACCAGGTACGGCGGCGCGCGCCGCATCTGCCCATGGAACTCCGCATCGAGGGCGGCGATGGCGACACCCACCGGCAGACCATTCGCCAAGCCTGGGCCGACATGGCAGAGTATGACGACAGATTGCCCAAGATCATCATGCCTTTCACCCACAATACGCACTTCTACGAAGACACCACCAGCGAAAAACGGTTGGCGCTCGATGCCATCGTGGATGAAATCAACACGATTGCCGCGGAAGAGGGTTACGAGGTTATCGGCGGTACTATCGGCAGCGTGTACGCGGCGGTGGAAGGGATACGCAATTAGCCGGATCGGCTCCGGCGATTGGCGAAAGCTACGTGTTGTAGGCGACACAGGACTATTGCAGACAGGAGGATATTCCCATGCGGCAAGTGGTTCAGTCAGGCACGCCCCACGAGATGGGACTTCAGCATGGCGCGGCGTTTGCGGACATCCTTCCCGTGGCGGTGAAGCGGTTCGCGCTCGACCGCGGCTGGAACAATGCCCATGGCAGGCGGGTGCTGCGGCAGGTGGAGCGCAACCTGGACAGAGTGTTCCCTGAGTCCTTAGAGGAACTTCACGCCATTGCTGACGCCGCTAACGTGAACTACGACGATCTCCTCGCCTATAACGCCTGCCAGGAGATCGGGCGCTCCCGCGTGGAGTGCACGAACGTGGCGTTGGCCGATACACCCCAGGGCACCATCCATTTCAAGTCCAACGACGTGGACGCCGACATGAAGCAGTTTCATGTTCTTCAGGAGACTCACCCGGACAAGGGTCTTGCTTCAGTTGGCGTGAACTACGCCGGCACCACGTGGCTGAACGCGGGCGTGAACGAGGCGGGCCTCACCTACGGCGGCAGCAGCATTCCTAATAACGACAGCGACTGGGAGCACGGCATTCCCGCGAATACGTTCCTGCGCTATCTCTTGCAGTATGCCGATAGCATAGAATCGGCCGCCGATTTGGTGGCGCGCACGCCCATCATGAACCACGGAATCAACCTCATGCTCACCGATCCGACCGGCGCGGCCATCGTAGTGGAACGGTCGTCCACGCGTGTCGCAGTGCGGCGCATGGAAGGCCACACCATCTGGAATACGAACCACTTCTTGACCGACGAAATGCAGCCCGTGCTCAAGAACGACGGCGGCGCTGCCGCCCAGAACAGCCGCGATCGCTTCACCGTGCTCGCGCGGCTTACGGCCGAGCTGCCCCACTCGCTGGAGCAGCTCATGCGCATTGCCCGCACCCACACCGAGCCCGCCAGTATCTGCCGGCACGACGCGCTGGCCCAGAGCATCATGGGCTATATCATGATCGCGCGGGAACGCAGCTTGTTGGTGAGCTTCGGCTATCCTTGCGAGAATGAGTTTGAGGCGTTCACGTTTTCAAAGACCCCCGCGGCGGCGTCTTGAGTCTAGGGTATGCAGCATACGGCTGCTGCTGATTCGCGGCTCATGTCGGCCCATTTCCAGTGATGGGATTGGCGCAGGGCTCTCGTTTTCTGTCACTCCGGCGGAATCCGGAGTCCCGGGGCGCCGCGAACAAGAGCGAGAACGGTATCGAGTAGGGGTTCGGCACTGGAAACAAGACAAAGATGGATTCCCGCGTGCGCGGGAATGACAATCCAATAATGCGAACCACGCGATGTACCCGTGATGCGATGAGGTCTCTACCGCATGAAGTTAACGCTCGACGATTACCGATACATCGGCACGGAGCTTGGCCGCTACATTGCAGAGCACGCGCCGGGTCTCGCCGCCGCTGTCTACTGCAAGCATCACCTAGGCACGCTCACTCCAGGATTCAGCGATCATGATCTCCGAACCGTTGCGGCTGCGCCCGATGCCGAGTCCTGGCTGGCGCTCAGTCGTGCCGGTGGCGAATCGTACGTGGAGCTACTGGAAGAAGCACCCCAATACGCCCGCATTCTTGAGCATCCCCCGGGATTCATTTGCTCGCCGGCAGAGGCACAGCAACTCCTGCCCTTGATGGGCGAGGTGCGCGACTGGCAGCGGATCGGTGGCGCGGCGAATGAGCTAGATGACGTGCTGGCAGCGCAAAATCCGCAACTTACACACGCGCAGCAACATGAAGCGTGTGGCAAGTACAAGATCTATCTGGTCCCGCGTGAAGAGCAGTTCGATCCGCCCATCAACCTGCTGCCGGAGTACCTGCCCTACTACCCGGTTTACGGCGCGCTCTCGCACTGGTTCTTGCCGGCTGCCAAGCTGGCGTGCAGCCTGCTGCGTGATGCGTGGGTCCCAACCAAACCGGCGGCATTGCCGGTTCTCCCTGAGGTAATTGGTTCCCGACCGCTGCTTGATAGGCTGAATGCAATAGTCGACGCCGAGTACCGTGTAGAGATGACCGGCGACGAGTGCGCCGCCATGGCCGATGAACTCTTGGAAGTGGTCTACGAGTTGCGCGATATGGTTGCCAAGTATTGTAAGCAGTTGCCCCTACAAAATCCCGCTCAGGCGGCACGTGAGCAGCGGTTGCGGTATGCGCTGCAGGCGCTCGCCGGCATTCGCGGCCGTTTTGGCATAGCCGTCTTCTTCCGCCACGCCTCTCCCGACCTCTTCGACGGTGAATGGTTGCGCATGCACTTGGGTGAGGAGATCGAGGCGCTGAGCACGCAGTTCTTCAAAGCTCTGCTGGATGACGACGGCGCGGGTGATGGTCCTATTGTTGAGAAGCTCGGTAGCGTGCTGGACGCTGCTGCGGTGCAAATCGTCGCAAACCTCTTTGACGCGATTACGCCCCACGACGACATGAACGACGCTCGGCTCGACGCGCTCATGGATGTCTGGCCGGATTACGCGGCACTCATTGAAGAAGAGTACCAGGCCAAGATTGCCCCCTTGTGGCACGAGGCGTAAACCAAGGCAGCAGAGACCTTCTCATGTCGTTCTTCGAGCTAATGCCACCTGCCAACGTTGTTGAGGAATCTGACGGGTACAGGCTCTCCCTCCGGTAGCGCAGGTTTGCAACCTGCGTCTCCCGCCGGAGACCTTTGCGCAACTCAAGCGGTAGCGAAATAGTTCCCTCTCCCTCGACGGGAGAGGGCTAGAGCCCGCCCCGTACTCGATACGGGGGTGAGGGTGGATCTCCTGAAATCTCTCCATATGCACACCAAATCTGCCCTGATACGTCTTGACACTGCCTAGCGTAAAGGGCCATCGTAGCAAAAAGACCCCCTCACCCCAACGCTCTCCCCCAGGAGAGGGAGTGCCCCTGCTTGAAAGTGGGGTTATGCAAAGGTCTCCTCCGGTAGCGCAGGTTTGCAACCTGCGTCCCCCGCCGGCAAGTTCACGCGCGCGTACCCAATTAGCCTGATGTCTGGACGCCACTGCCGAAACTACTGCGGAGCAGGCGCGGCGCGGAATTACCGCTACCCTTCCGGCTCCCCAGAGAAGTCTGCCCGCCGGTTGGAGGACAGCGAGAAGAACGGCAGTTCCGGTTCCGTCCCGTCACGCCACCAGAGAAAGCCATCCCACTTGTACGTGGTCCAGCCGTGCTCCACCGGCCCCGGAATGAGAGTTGAGAGGTGATTGTTGCGCAGCACGAGTCCGCAGAAGCGGTAGAGGCCCAGCGGCAGCATCTCTTCGATCCAGCCGGGGCCAATCTTGACCTTGTCGGCGTTCACACCGGCAACGACGTCCAACTGATCGAGAGCGCCCACCCGCCAGGCATCATGTATTTCCAGCACGCTAAGCGGGACGCCGCCGCGCTCGACATGCGAATCGGTATCGGCATCCAGCATCACCCACTTGTTGTAGTCGCCGCTCCGGATTTCGGCTACAAAATGCCCGTTGTCGTGGAGCGTCGGCTCGGCGGACATGACCCAGAGCCGCGCTCGCCAGCCCAGTGCCAGAGCGCACTGGGCCAAAACCACCGCGTAGTGTGTGCAGTAGGCATCGGGTTGGGGCTGGCCGTGACCGCGGTCGGCGCGCATCCAATCCAATATCGTCAGGGCATCCCAGGGACAGCAGCGCCGGAACTCATGCGGCGCCCGGTGCACCCACTGCACCGCTACCCAAGCCCGCAGCGCCAGCATCTGCTCCCACTGCGTCCCCGCTCCGGCGATGATCTCATCAAGTCTCTCCTGATTGCGGAGGACTCCTAACTTCGGTTCCGCCGGATCTTGGTGGGTGAAAGTGTAAGAAGATATAGTTTTGCTCTCAGCACAAGACAGCTCGCCCACGGGTTTTGTCTCGTCAGAACTGGCGTCTTTGGGAAGAAGCGCCATGCCCCGCAGGACCGGCGATTCGCTCCCGTCGTTGGAATGTAGCTCTGCTTGCCATTGCACACATGGGCCGACGGGATTCGGAAACTCTGCTTGCCCGAATTCTTCATTCTTGCGCGATGTCTGCCCCGCATCTGATTCGGGAGGGGAATCCATCTGCTCATTTGCACTCGCGGCGGCATGCACCACGTCGCGCCAAGCTGAATTCTCTACGTCTTGCAGCGTTCCGCTGCGGTAGCGCAAGGCGACTCTCGTTCCAGCCGGCGTGTCGGCGTGCCAGTGAAGGACGAGCGGTGCGGACGGAAACAGCGTTTCCACGTTTAGTATGGAACTCGTGATCGCCCCCTGCGCCGGATGCTCCCACACCCGCAGTCGCACCACGTACTCGCCGGACAATGCGCCTTCCAAGCCGAGACCCGTAGTGTTCCAGGTTATTCCTTCGTCCGTGCTCTTGCGGCTGTGCTGGTTGGGGACGCTGGTGTCTACGGAGAGTATCCAAGCGTTGGCAGCGGGGCTGTCGCAGGCAAAGCGGACGGTATTCTGCCCGGGCCGCAGGTGTTGCCGCGGTAGCCGCAGGTGATACCAGGCAAATTCACCGGCCAGCGGCGTGCCGGGACCAAGAGTCTGTCCGTGACCGTTGACCGTCACCTTGAGCGGCCAGCGATTGTGCTGCTCTTCACGGGCGAAGAAATAGCAATCGGCCCCTTGTGGAATTGTCTCGCCCAGTGCGAAAGAGACTTGGGCTTGGACATTGCGAAAGAGTTCCTCGCCGTGCTGGGTAGAGAACGACCCGGGCTCGTGGGTGATGAGATGGCTCGTAGCGAGGCGCATCCCGCCCGCCTCGTCAATGGCGATGCCAGCGTCCCTGGCACAGGTGTCCCAATCAGGCGGTTCCGACCATATCAGCACGATCGATTGCTCCAGTTTTTGCCCGGAAGGCTCTAAGTAATGCTGCGCAAAGACCTGCAGCGTTATCCATAATGAGATTACACCAAGACTGATCTCCGTACATTAAAGTCCGGCACAATCGACACGGTTATTTCGAATTCCAGCCGTTAAGCTCGACGGCAGACAAAGATGGGTTTCCGCGAAAGCGGTAATCACCATGGCCTTGCTAAGGCCACACAAGAGTATGAAAAGCGACTCCGATCTCTCCGTTCATACTGCGACAAGCCTGTACTGAGCCTGTCGAAGTACTCAGAGCCTGCCCCGTACTCGATACAGCGTATCGCACGATACAGCGTATCGCACGATACGGGGGCGAACGGTATGATCGCCTATTTTCTTGGTAATGACGGATGATCGTGAAAGTATAACAACTGGTGCTGCAAACACCCACGTGTCTTGCTGGCAGGTCAGGAGTCAACAACAATCTGTTACTTCCGCTTGAACGTCTAACGGTGAAGAAGTAGAGTACAAAGGCAGAACTTAGTCGCAAGGAGACTGGCCCATGGCGATTGCTTCAGTACCGGATATCGAACAATTCATCGCGGCTCAGCCGGTCATCGATACCCACGAGCATACGTTCTCCGAGGCAGACCGGCGGCAGCGTTCGCTCGATCTCCTCTCTACCGAAATGCACCACTACGTGGGTAGCGACTTGGTTTCCGCCGGCATGACCCCGGCTGAGCAGGCGCGGATGTACGACCAAAGCCGCGACCCCGCCGACCGCTGGGACATTTTCCTGCGTTACTGGCAGTTTGCCAAGACCACCGGCTACGCGAAAGCCTTGCACATTGCCTGCCGCGATCTCTTTGGGGTGGACGACCTCATGTCGGCTGAGCCGTCGCTGGATGGCTACCGCAGCGTCAACGAACAGTTGACGGCCTCGCAGCGGCATGAGGCGTGGTACCGGCACATCCTGCAAGAGCGCGGGAACATCCCGCTGGCAATCCCCGACGTACAGTCGACGCAGGTGGACAAGACCCTGTTTGCCCCGGCCATGCGCTTTGATTCCTTCATTAGTGTGAGCAGCCGCAGCGGCATTGCGGAACTGGAACGCCAGACCGAACGCAGCATTTACGATCTGGACGATCTCGTGTCTGCCCTGGGCGTTGCCTTCGTTAAAGCCAAAGCAGAGGGCATGGTGACGGTCAAGAGCGGGCTGGCCTACCGGCGCATCTTGCAGTACGACAACGTGCCCCGTTCTGCCGCTGAGGAGATCTTCGCGCAGGTAGCAGCCGGCACCAGGCCACAGGGCGATGGCATGACCCAAGACGGCTTGACGTTCACGGAGTGCAAGCCGCTGCAGGACTACATGCTGCACCAGGTGGTGCGGCTTTGCATCGACCATGGCATTCCCATGCAGATCCATACCGGCCTCCACGCCGGCAACGGCAACATCATCACGAACAGTAACCCGACGCACCTGGTGAACCTTTTCATCCAGTATCCACAGGCGCGCTTTGACATCTTCCACGCGGGCTACCCGTACCAAAGCGAGCTGGCTACGCTCGGCAAAAATTTCCAAAACGTCTACGTCGATCTCTGTTGGGTGCACATCATCAGCCCGTACGTGGCGCGGGCCACCTTGCACGAATGGCTGGAAACGATACCCCACAACAAGATATTCGGCTTTGGCGGCGACTATGGACCTGTCGAGCTGGCGTACGGCCACAGCGTGATGGCGCGGGAAAATATAACGCGGGTGCTGAGCGAAAAAGTGGAGGAAGGGCTCTATTCAGTAGACCAAGCCAGAATCGTCGGCGCCCGGCTGCTCCACGACAATGCCAATGAGTTCTTTGGGCTAGGGCAAGAGAATCTTATTACGTGAACCGGTAAGGACGTGGCGGGGGGCAAGTCCCAGTGCTGTCGCTTAGAACCGATGAGCACTGTACTACCCGTTCGTGCTGAGCCTGTCGAAGTATGAACGGGTAGTGCAGTGCGCCACAACCAACCCGCCGTTCACCTTTCGACAGGCTCAAGGCGAACGGCTATGCGCACGCTCATCCATCTCTCAAGATCTGGAGGGACAGCGGCATGCATCACAGTTTAATGCGATACATTGGGGACAAGCCCCCGCGCTACAAAGAGCAAGCTCTAACCAGTGAACCGGCACGACTTCACAAAAGCGCACGCGTTCTGCGCTAAAGCGAGCGAGGTAATCTTTGAACAAACTTAGCGCCGACGGCAAAAGCGGCAACTCCAACCGCAAGCAACCAAACGTGCTGTTCATCATGGCGGACCAAATGCGCTGGGACGTGCTCAGTTGCGCGGGCCATCCAATATGCCGGACGCCGGTGCTCGACGCTATGGCGGCACGGGGCGTGCGCTTCGCGAATTTCTACACCGCGGCCCCGACGTGTACCCCCGCCCGCTACTCGATCTTCAGTGGACGGCACGTGCACGTCCATGAGGGCTGGAGCAACGGCTGGCCTACGCAGGATGGCGAAGTATTCCTTCCGTCTATCCTGAAGCACTACGGCTACGCGACGGCCATCGCCGGCAAGCTGCACTTCGCGCCCAGGGAGGACTCATTCGGCTTTGACGACTTTCGTTCGTTCCGTGCCGAGGGTCCGACACCGGAACGCGGCTACAACGCCCATATGACGCGAAAGTACGGTGAGTACACCCGCGATAGGATCGAGGAAGGTTCGGGGGGCAAGGGCGTGGGGCGCTTCGCTGATCCGCCGGAAGATTACGATACAAACTGGATTACGGCTCAGTCCCTGGAGGCCCTTGATGGGCTTGAACAGAGTGGCAAACCGTGGTTTCTCTTTGCCAGCTACCATGATCCGCACTCGCCCTTCGTCGAGCCGGAACCGTACTTTTCTATGTACGCTCGGGAATCCATCCCGCTGCGTGAAATTCCGCCCGAAATAGGCAAGCTGCGGCGGGACGCCCGCGGCACCCAGGAACGCGCCCACGTGATCGACGATCCCGAGGTGGTGCAAGCGATCACGGCCATCTACTACGCCTCCACGACGCACGTGGACCACGATATCGGTGTACTCTTGGCTGCGCTCGATGAACGCGGCCTCGCGGACAACACCATCGTGCTCTTTCTCTCTGACCATGGCGACATGATGGGCGATCGGGGCCGCATGAATAAACAGGTGATGTATGAAGGCGCGGCGCACGTGCCGCTCGTTCTGCAGGTCCCGGAGTCCATCCATCCGGCAGTGACCCCGGGTCGCGTGGTTGACGAAATCACCGGCCAGGTGGACATTCTGCCGACCGTACTTGAACTCTGCGGCCTCCCCGTCCCACAGGGTGTGCAGGGCAAGAGCCTCGTGCCGCTGTGCGCGGGCGAGACCGCCGGTTGGCCCAATGAGGCGTTCGCGGCGGTACGGGCCGCGCCGTTCGTGCGCCAGGAAGCGTATATGGTCGGCAAGAAACGCATGTTACGCACGCCTGAGTACAAATTGATCGACTACGGCGCGGACTTCCAGACGCAGTGGGAGCTCTTCAACATGGCCGACGACCCTGCAGAGTCCCGCAATCTCGCCGACGACCCTGCGTACCGTTACGTTCTGAGTGCGCTGGCGGCGCGGCTGGATGCGTGGCAGGCCGAAACGCCCTCACCAGTGAGAGTGCCCGGCATGCCGACGCCGAGCTATGCGTATCTTCCTGCGGAACGCCGCGCGGCAATGTACGCGGCTTGGGAGGCCAACATGCGCCGGTCGGCGGCGCGGCGCTGGCCGCAGGCTTCGTCCAATACGCAGTAGTGCAGCAATTAGGTAGGCATGCAATCCGCTAAGAGCCTATCTACAATGGTGGTGTCTGCTCGAACAACGTTCGACCCCGAAACCAGTACGGGGCAGGCTCTGAGTACTTCGACAGGCTCAGCACAGGCTTTGTCGAAGAGTGTATATTGCGGCATTGCGGGAACGGCAGTATACGAGCGCGCTGCCGTACATACTTCGACAGGCTCAGCACGAACGGCAGCAGGCTCAGGACAGGCAGGATCGGCGCCAACGATTCTGCTTGGACTTTGCAAGCACTCTCCTGAGTAGATCACATACAAGCTCTAAGGAGTCTCAATGTGAATGAGCAAACCGGCAACGGGCAAGGCGAGCATGGCGGAGGCGAGCAGCCGCCGAACGTGCTCATACTCATGACAGACCAGATGCGGTGGGACCTGCTTAGTTGCGCGGGGCATCCCGTCTGCCGGACGCCGGTGCTCGATGCATTGGCTGAACGGGGCGTGCGCTTCGCGAACTTTTACAGCGCGGCGCCGATCTGCACACCGGCGCGATATTCTGTTTTCAACGGCCGCCATGTCCCCGTCCACGAGGGCAATTGGAACGGTCTGCCCACGCGGGACGGTGAGGTCTTTCTGCCTTCCATCATGCAGCACTACGGCTATGCGACGGCCATCGCCGGCAAGCTGCACTTCGATCCCAAGGAAGACTCGTTTGGCTTTGATGACTTCCGCACGTTTCGCGCCGAAGGGCCTACGCCGGAACGGGGCTACGAGGCTTATATGAAAGACAAGCACGGCGCGTGGAAGCGCGACAGGATTGCAGAAGGCACCTGCCGGTGGCCGGGCGATCCCCATGGCGGTGGCGTGGGGTTGTTCGCCGATCCGCCGGAAGATAATGATACGAGCTGGATTACCAGACAGACTCTCGAGGCTCTCGACCTGCTGGAGCAGTCCGGCAAGCCGTGGTTCCTCTTCTCCAGCTATCACGATCCCCACTCACCTTTCGTCGAGCCGGAACCGTATTACTCGATGTATGCTCGGGATTCCATTGCGTTGCCTGACATCCCACCCGAGATCAGCGGACTGCGCCGGAATGCCCGCGGCACGCAAGAAGTCGCTCACCTGATCGACGATCCGGCGATGCTGCGCGAGATAACGGCAATCTACTACGCGGCCACCACACACGTCGACCACGACATCGGCATCGTCTTAGCAGAACTCGAGAGGCGCGGCCTGAAGGACAATACGATCATCCTCTTCCTCTCCGATCACGGCGACATGATGGGCGACCACGGCCGCATGTATAAGCAGGTGATGTACGAAGGCGCCACCCACGTACCTTTGATTGTGCAGGCGCCTGAGTCGGTGTTCCCGTCACTGACTCCGGGCCGTGTGGTGGATGAGGTAACGGGTCACGTGGACATTGTGCCGACGGTGCTCGATCTCTGCGGCTTGCCGGTCCCGCAGGGCGTACAGGGCAAGAGTCTCGCGCCGTTGTGCGCCGGCAATAGCGCCGGTTGGCCGGATGAAGCCTTCTCCTGGATGCTTGGTGTGCCGTACACGCGGCAGGAAGCGTACATGCTGGGTACCCAGCGCATGCTGCGCACGCCTGAATACAAGCTGATCGATTACGGTGCAGACTTCTGCACGCGGTGGGAACTCTTTGACATGGCAAATGACCCGTTGGAGATGCACAATTTGGCTGACGATCCGGCGCACAAGTCAGTGCTACAGGCGCTGGCGACTCGGCTGGACGAATGGGAAGCGGAAGAACCGCCGCTGGTCCAGATCCCCGGCATGCCCACGCCGAGCTATTCCTACGTGTCCCCGGAGCGGCGGGCCGAATTCACGGCAGCATGGGATGCCGTTGTGCGCCGTCAAGCCGCATGGCGGTGGCCGGCGACTTCGTAGCAAGCGCAGTAGGCGGTCAGGAGACGGCATGCAACGACAGGGGTTGCACGAAGTCATTGCCATGATTATGTAGGCAGGTTGCCATTCTGGCCTCGCCCGGGAGTCTTGATCCCATGTCATTCCTGTAAATGTCAGGTAATTCTTTGACAGATTTGAAAACAAAAGCATCCTTTCGCAGAGTTAGACATGACTAGTACATATGTCATTCCGAACGAAGCGCAGCGAAGAGAGGAATCTAGTGTGCTGAAGCCGTTAAAGTGCGTTGAGCAGGGACCCTAGATTCCTCGCTCCGCTCGGAATGACATGCACCGTCAACTCCTCAGAATGGAAAGCGGTTTCTGTCAACGAATTGCTCAACACTTACAGGAATAACATGAATTGTCAATTCTGTCAAGTGGGGGAAGGATTCTGTCAACGAAATACTCAACACATTCAGGAACGACAGGTAAGGTTGATACTGTCTAGTGAATAGGAGATTCTGTCAACGAAATACCTGACACTTACAATTCCGACGTGGGTGCGAATCAATCCAAATCCAAGACAACTGCAAGTACGAGCAGCGAATCGATAAGGAGATCACATGCGCGCGTTGTACGCAAACAATCGAGGTGAGACTTACCTGAAAGAAGTGCCGGAGCCGGAGCTTGGAGAGACCGGCGTGCTCATGGAGACGACCGTATCGGTGCTCGGCACGGGCTCAGAGGTCGGCGGTGTGGGCAAAGCGCGCCAGGCCACGCAAGCAGGCAGCGTACCCGGCGAGGTGCACGAACGTCCCATGAGCTACCAGTCGGCGGGCAAGGTCGTGGCAGTTTCACCCGACTTAGAGTCGCATGTTGCGCCGGGCGACCGCGTGGTGGCCGTGGGAGGCGGTTTTGCGCCGCATGCCGAGCGGGCGTTTGTGATTAGGCACAACTTCGCCAAGATTCCCGACAACTTGGATACGGCGGAAGCCGCGACGGCGAACATCGGTCTCACGGCACTGCACGCGCTGCGCCGCGCGCAATTCCTGCCGGGCGAAACGGCGGCGGTGATCGGTCTGGGACTGGTGGGCCAGATGATCGTACAGATGGTGCGGATGATGGGCGGCCAGGCCATCGGCATCGACCTTATTCCCTTCCGCTTGGAGAAGGCGCGGGAGCTGGGCGTAGACCTGGCATTACAGGGCGACGCGGATACAGTCGCTGCTGCGATAGCGGACTTCACGTGCGGTCTGGGCGTGGACGCGTCGTTTGTGGCAGCCGGTGGCGGTCCCGAGCCGGGTCGCTTGGGCGTACGCTTGGTGCGGCCCAGCGGTCGGGTGATGATGATTGGCGGTCTCGTGCCGGACTTCACCGTCGGTCACCCCGATGCTAACCCTCACACCAAGGAAGTCGACATCCGCTGGGTGTTTGGCCGCGGCCCCGGCAGCCGCGACCAGGACTACCTACATGCCCGCACGGACTATCCGAACCGTTTTGTGCAGTGGGACCAGGAGCGCAACCTCTATGCGTTGCTGGGGATGCAGGCTTCCGGCCAGATAAACGTCGGCCCGCTGCTCACCCACCGCTTTTCCTTCGCTGACGCGCCAAAGGCTGTCGACCTCCTCATCGACCATCCCGACGAGGCACTGGCGGTCGTGCTCGACTACTAGACTTATTCCGGCTACCAGGATGCGACGCAAGCCGTTGCTGCGCTCAATCGAGTAGAATGAGCAACCAGACTATGGCCGCCATGATGAGCGAAACCAGCACCGCGGTTGCGGCCATGTCCTTGGCTTTGCGGGAGAGTTCGTGGTGCTCGGGGCCGATGCGATCGATCGTCGTCTCGATCGCCGCGTTCAGTAGTTCAGTTAGGAGAATGAGGAGCAGCGCGCCAATTAGCAGCGCGCGCTCGACGCCGTTTTCACCCAGCCAGAGAGCGAGCGGAGTCCCGACCAGGATTATGATTACTTCCTGCCGGATGGAAACCTGGCTGCGAAAGGCATCACCGAACCCTCTCAAGGCGTGCTTCGTCGCCCGCAGCAGCCGGAGGATGTCGAATTCGCTCAGCCTCACCTCGATTTGTGCCTCCAGCCTCTGGGGCGTGCGTCCGTCCCGCAGGTGGCCTGCTCTCGCTCGCTCATCACACGTTGCCGACGCTATACTCGCGTGGTCTATCGGGGAGCGTGCTGGGTTTGCCCAGCGCGTCGGCCATGGCGCGGATGTGGTAGGGGAGCATGCCGCAGCAGCCGCCGATAAATTCGATGCCGATCCCCGCCGCTTCCTTAGCGTATTCTGCCGCGACGAACCGCGAAAGAATGCGTGGTTCCACGGTTGTCCAGAGGCCGGGCACAATGATCTCGCGGTTATACACCGCGCCCGATTCCAACTCATAGGCCGTGGGCTGCACGCAGACGGGCACATCCACCGCTTGGCGCACTTCGCGCGCCAGAGGGAGCAGGGTCTGAGGCGGCCGGTGACAGTTGATGCCCACCACGTCGGCGCCGTTAGCGACGAGTTGTCGCGCTCCCTCCGCCGGTGAAAGGCCGTCGCGGGTTACGTCGTCCTCCTGATACGTGAGCGTAACGACGGCGGGGATGCCGGCCTGCTTGATGAAAGGGATGACAACGCTTGCCTCTGCTACCGTGTGGAAGGTCTCAACGATGAAGAGATCGACACCGGCCGACACCTGTTGCCCGATGCGCCGATCGAAGAAAGCGGCAACCTCCTGACGGTCGGCAGCGCTGAGTTGCGGGCGGCGCTTGCCGAAATAGGGACTCAGGGTGCCGGCCACGTAGCGGTCCGGTCCGGCGGCTTCACGCGCTAGCGCCACGGCCGTGCGGTGCAGCTCCTCTTCGCGGTCTATCCTGCCCACGCCCCACGTCACGGCCTGCAGGACTTCCGCGCCTGCTCGGGCGAATTCGCGATGAAGTTCCAAGACGCCGTCGGGGTGGTCGAGCACGGCCAGCGGCACGCCTCCCCGGTAACTGCCGAGGCAGCGGCGTTCAAGCTCCAAGAAGTACCCGCCATCGCCAAGCACCGGTCCTCGCCGCAAGCGGTCAAGAAAGTCTTGTGGCAACGCAACACCCCCAGTCCTGTTGTGTCAGTATCTTCCTTAGCGTACTCGTGTCAGGGTCAGAACGCCACCTTGCGGTTCGGGTCTCGTCGGGCAGATTCCAGTTCGGACGCGGTGAAGCAACTCCCTCTCTGACTAGGGGCGAATCAAGGTTCCCGGCGCCCTACCGGGTGCAATTGAAGGAACAGTTGTCGCGTGGTAGGCTTGATCCAAGCCTCGCATGAGAAGCTGTCAGCGCGTTGCGCATGGAGATGCCTTAAGGGTGGCTCACGCCGTTGCAGAGACTCTCCATCGTTGAGAGTGTGCCCTGTTTCGCACATCCTTCCCGCCTGACAATTGCCCGCCGAGCTCGAGGAGCACGAGTTTGTCAGAGCCACTGCTGACCGCGTTCGCCGAAGTAGACATAACCCCCGCCGTCGAGACGATGCAAAACGGTAGGTGGAGGCGGCGCAGTTTTACCGTGCACGATCCGCTCATGGCGCGCCTCTGCGTGCTGCGGCAAGGTACCCGGACGGCGGTGCTGGGCGGGATTGACGTATTTGAGCTGGGCGGCGGATTCGAGGAGCAAGTATGCTCCCACCTGGCGGGTACGGGAATTGGCAGCGGGTCGCTGTTGTTCTCCCCGTCGCACGTGGGCATGTCGCCAATCTCGCATTACGGCGCGTACATCATCGTCTTTGCGCAGGACCTCATCATCAACGACTTTGAAGCGGAGTGTGCTAAACGCATTGCCGCAGGAATTCGTGATGCGCTCCAAAGCCTTACTCCCGTACATGTCAGCGGAGGGGTCGGGCATGCGCCGGAGCTCACCCGCAATCGCCGTTGGATCAAGCCTGACGGCGCCGTGGAAATGGTGGGGTTGAAGTCGTCAATCCCAACAGACTCGGACTGGCTCGAACAAGGCATCGACGATACGGTGCGGGTTGTGCGCTTTGATACGGTGACTGGAAAGCAACTCGGGGCGCTCGTGAACTTTGGCTGCCACGCGCTTTGTTCTGACGACCGGTATGGGCACATTACGGCAGACTATCCCCAGCACGTGGCGGCGGTCTTTCGCAAGGTGGCGGGCATTCCCGTCGTCTTTACGCAAGGCAGTATCGGCGAACAAATACCGATTGAGGCGGATGGGGCCCATTCTGCCCGCCGCATCGGCCATGCGCTCGGCGCCCAGGCACTCTACGTCTTCGAGCAGATTACGCCCACAGAGTCGCCGGTGCTGAGTATCCACAGCCGAGAAGTGCCTGTGCCTGCGCGGCTGGTGGCGGAAGAGCCGGAGGAAATGCGGTCCGAATTACGCAACTCGCGCGCTCGCTACCGCCGGTACCTCTTTGAACAATTCCACCAGAATCCATCGATTGCCTATCCAATACGCGTGGTCACGCTCGGCGATGCCCTTGCGCTGGTTGCGCTGCCCGGCGAGATGTTTCATGAGACGGTCGGCGCGATACAGGAGGCTTCTCCATTCACGCATACGATCATACTCAGCCGTGCCTCCCGGGAGGTTGGGTACGTGCCGGTGCCCGGCGCGTTTGCCCAGGGCGGCATGGAGCCGGCGCTCTCATCCCTAACAGCGGAATCCGAGCCGATAATTCGGCACAGCGCAATTGAACAGCTAGGCCGCTGCAGCCGGGCGGCGCCGGCGCACCCAAAAGGCTGATTCCTGCGAGGGAGCGGACGTAGTCCTCAGCGCTAACGGATGATTTCGGACTTAATACGTCAAGGCTGCAGGTCGTAAGACCTACAGCCTTTCGATTCCCCTTGACAGGGTACATTGAGATGCGAGTTAACGAGCCTCTAAGGGATCGCTAACTCGCAGATGTGTCGCGTTTTACCAGGAACGCGGTCGGCTATTGAACTCGCGCGGCCGTCGCTCGCCGCGGGGGCGTGCCTGGTTGACGTTTAGCGCACGACCGCCCATGTCCTTCTGGTTGAGGGCGCTAATCGCGGCTTCGGCTTCTGCCTGGGATGACATCTCGACAAAGCCAAAACCTCGAGAGCGACCGGTGTCACGGTCCATAATGACGGAAGCCGAGGCTACGTCGCCAAACTCGGCAAACAGCTCCCGCAGTTCTTCATCAGTCGTCGTATAGGGAAGATTCCCTACATAGATATTCACAGTCGGTTCCTTTTCTCAGACTGCCGCCTGACGCCGCCGGTCAGCAGACTCAATCTCATATTACAAAAAACATCGTGGTGCAGTCATTGCACCCCCATCCTGCACGGCGTTGCCGGTTCGCTTCACCACAGAGAGAACGTCCGCCATACTTCTTCAGGCGGCAATTCTACACTCTCAGCGATGCGCCAGAATTCCTTTCTGCGGTATCAACACTCCTTTCCTCCATCACGCGCCTGGAAAGGTAAACGGAAACTAATCCTGCCACGAAAATTCGCACTTCGGCGAGGCGCAGAGGCGAGACCGCAGACTCAACCTCTTCGCGCTCTTTATAGCACCGACGCCATACCAGGCCTACACACGTACTCCATCTACTCTACCACTTTCTACGGGTTTTGCAAGTGTATCTTGCAGGTCAAGTACTTTCGTTTGAGCAATTTTCGCCAAATAAAAGGCCCGGCGCGCGAGTCCCGCCGGCAAGAGACTGACGAGCCGCTCTGCGCCGGAGCGAACAGCGGCTACCTATCGCCCCTTTCGCCGAGAGCCTTCACATTCTGACCGATGGCGCGACGAGGCAGCACGGCACTTCATGTGGAGTAGGAGCACGCTCACCAGGGAGGGATGGGTAGGCCACCCACGAGTTGGAATGGCTGGCGAGAGCCGACTCTTGCCAAGACTCCTATAATGTGCGCTACCGGCGGACCAATGGTTTTCGCCACGACCCGATCAGTGCTGACACTGCAGAGGCGGTACAGCCTGAAACAGCCGCGTACCACTGCTCGGGGAATCAGGAGGGGAAGCCGAAGTTGCCATGTCGGATTGTCAACCTTATTGGCAACTATCCCATGCCACGCGTTGAGCCGCGGCGCGACTAGTACGTCGAATAATCGTCGTTGCAGCCATCGGCAACGCGTGAAGATGCTCCTGAGCAACAGTGGCACAGACCAACGAGCCTGTCGGTCGCCAGGTGTGGCGAGCTGGCTTCGTCGTCGCTTCATCAGATGACGAGAGGCTTAGGCTTCGTTTTCCTTGAGGTATTCGATTGCTCCGCGCACCAAGCCGAAGCGGCCTTCGCCGATCTTGGACATGCGCACGTCGCCTTGTCGGTCGATGAGGTAGAGGGTCGGCCAGGCGCGGTTGCCAAATGCGCGCCAGATCTTGAAGTCGTTATCGATGGCAACGGGATACGGCAGACCGAGCCGGTCTACGGCCTTGCGCACGTTATCCACGACTTTCTCATGGCTGAACTCAGGCGTGTGAATGCTGATTAGCGTAAAGCGATCGTCCGCGTAGGAATTATGTATATCCACCAGACCGGGGATATCGTTCAGGCAGTTGATTCAGCCATAGGTCCAGAAGGCTAAGCCCACTGCCGACTTGCCCTGAAAACCCGCCAGCGTGAGCGGTTCCGAGTTGATCCATGTCGTGTCAATGAGCTCCGGGGCTTTACCAAGCACGGGAAGATCATTGACGTCAACAAATGCGACGCCGGTGCTCCGCTGGCCGATTAACGTCTGGCCGCACGCGCTCAGACCGACGGCCGCGGCGCCGCAAGCCAGCCCGGACAACACGTTCCGTCTTCTCATCGTTTTGCTCCTCCTGAACTTTGCGTGACCCCTCGTCTTGCAGATGCTCCGGCCCTACTCTCATGCCCCGCAGCCCTTCGACAAGCTCAGGGCGAACGGAATGGCCTCTGCGTCACAATTGTTAGCACTCGTCCCATGACTACGCCAAGCGTAGTCACTTGCCCTTCGGCAAGCTCAGCACAGGCTCTGTCGAAGTATGAACGGCGCTGCCAACGAAACTGCTCTTCCGATTACTTGCCCTTCGACAAGCTCAGGGCGAACGGTGTGGCGAACGCACGAAATTTGGCGACAACCACTTTCGTCAGCTCCAGAGCCGTAAGTGCACCCAGCAATGAAAGTAGGGCGCTTGGTACCTACATTCAGAATACTAAGACACACAACCCAGGAAAAGTACGCAAGGCTACAAATTGGCTGCGAGCACGCGCTACCGGAACAAACTCCCAAAGCACCAACGCGCTTAGCGGCCCAGCTCTCCTCTAGCCCACCACCACGTTTACCAGCCGCCCGGGCACGTACTTCACCAGCTTTACGTCTTTGCCGTCCAAGAACTGCTGCACGCGCTCGCTTGCCAGCGCCAGTTCACGGGCGCTCTCTTCATCCAGCGAGACGGGGGCCTCGATGGTATCGCGCACCTTGCCGTTTACTTGCACGACGAGTGTGAATGTCTCTTCCTGGATTAACTCCTCGTCGAATTCCGGCCAGTCCTGCTGGTGCACGGAATACTCATGTCCCCAGCGCTCCCAGACCTCTTCCGCCAGGTGAGGCGCGACCGGCGCCAGCACCAGGAGGAATTGCTTCATGGACTGCTTCCACGTCTCCGTTGCCGCCAATTCGGGCGAGTAGACTTTGTAGAGCCAGTTCGTGAACTCCATGAAGTAGGCAACCATGGTGTTGAACTTCATTGCGTCGATGTCCTCACCGGCGCGCTTGATGACGCGGTTGATCCAGCGGCTCAACTCCGGCTCGGATTTCTCGACCGGCAGCGGCTCGCTGCCCTGTTCGACCCGGCCCAGCAGCATGTTCCACACGCGCACCAGCCAGCGGCGCGCGCCGGGAATGCCCTCGCTGTTCCAGCTCGTGTTTTGGTCGAATGGACCCATGAAGAGTTCGTACACGCGCAACGCATCAACGCCAAACTTGTCTACCATTTCATCCGGGCCGATAACGTTGCCGCGACTCTTGGACATTCTGCTCCCGTCCGGGGCCAGGACGACGCCTTGATGCCGCAGTTTGGTAAACGGCTCGTTGAAGTCGATGAGCATAGCGTCCTTGATGACCTTGGTCCAGAAGCGCGCGTAGATCAGGTGCATTGTGGCGTGCTCGGCGCCGCCGACGTAGAGGTCTACCGGCAGCCAATGGCGCGCCTTATCGAGGCCGAACGGCAACTCGTCGTTCTGCGGATCGGCAAAGCGCAGGAAGTACCACGATGAGCACGCGAAGGTATCCATCGTATCCGTCTCGCGTTCGGCGGGACCGCCGCAGTCGGGGCACGTGGTGGCCATGAATGAGCCCACCTTGGCGAGGGGTGAGCGACCGTCACCGGTCGGTTGAAAGTCATCGATTTCGGGCAGCAGCACCGGCAGCTTCGGCGTGGGCATCTCCACCCACCCGCACTTCGGGCATTTGATCATGGGAATGGGCGCGCCCCAGTAGCGCTGGCGCGAAATCAGCCAATCGCGCATGCGGAACTGCACCTTAGGTCCGCCCAGGTCGCGTTCGTTCAGCCATTCCGTTATCTTCTTCCCGCCTGCAGCGGACGTGTCACCAGCGAACGCCTCGGAGTTGACCAACGTGCCCTCGCCCTCGTAGGCGTCGGATACATCCCAGTCGACGTCGTCCGGCGGCTGCACGACGACGCGCACGTCCAAGCCAAACTTTTGCGCGAACTCAAAGTCGCGCTGGTCGTGAGCGGGCACGGCCATAATGGCGCCGGTACCGTACGTCACGAGTACGTAGTCGGCGATCCAGATGGGGATGTGTTCGTTGTTCACGGGATTAACGGCGTAGGAACCGGTGAAAACGCCGGTCTTTTCGCGCTCGGCAGACTGGCGTTCGGTCTCCGCCGTGCGCGCGGCGGCGGCCACGTAGCGGTCTACGGCCTCTTTCTGCTCCGGCTTGGTGAGCTTGTCCACCAGTTCGTGTTCCGGCGCCAGCACCATGAAGGTAGCGCCAAACAGCGTATCCGCACGAGTGGTAAAGACACGCAGTTCGTCGCCGAATTCCGTCAGAAAGACGGCTTCCGTGCCCTCGCTGCGGCCAATCCAGTTACGCTGCATTTCTTTGGTAGATTCCGGCCAGTCAATTTTCTCCAAATCGTTGAGCAAGCGGTCCGCGTAGTCCGTGATTTTGAAATACCATTGCTCCAGGCTCTTCTTTTCCACCAAGGAATCGCAGCGCCAGCAGCGGCCGTCGTGCACCTGCTCGTTGGCCAGAATAGTCTGGCATGACGGGCACCACCACTGTTGGCCCTTGGCCTTATACGCCAAGCCGCGGCGGTGGATGAGCAGAAAGAGCCACTGGGTAAATCTGTAGTATTCTGGCGCGCTGGAGTCGATTTCGCGATCCCAGTCGTACGAGCAACCGATGAGGTCGAGTTGGCGTTTGTAATTTGCCGTGTTCTGGTCAACGGTCAGCCGGGGCGCGATGCCCGTGTCACGGGCGCGGTTCTCAGCGGGCAAGCCGAAGGCATCCCAGCCCATGGGGTGCAGCACGTTATAGCCGCGCATGCGCATCTGACGGGAGATTACGTCCGTGGGAATGTAGTTATGGCAGTGACCGACGGAGAGACCGTCACCAGAAGGATAGGGGAAGAAATCGAGGCAATAGTACGTCTTGCGGCTGTCCTCGGTGTCTTCAGTCTTGTAGAGGTTCGTATCGCGCCAGCGCGCCTGCCACGCCTGCTCGAATTCCTGCGGCTGGTAGTCCTCTGAAGACTTCTCTGCTTCCACTGGAGCAACAGCCGCTACAGCTTCCGCCACGTCTACCGCAGCTTCCGGCGAGGCGGCTTCCGCTGGCGCTTCCGCAGGGCTCTCTACATCACTTGTCGACTCTTGCTCGGCGGCCGTCGACTTCGTCGCGGTCTCCGACTTCGTCGCGGTCTCCGACTTCGTCGCAGATGCCGGCTCTTCCGGTTGGCTCATATTTTCGAACGCCTCCGCATACGGTTTTACGTACAAAGTTGTGTCAAAATGTGTGAATCTACCGCTTGATACACCCCATTGTAGCACAGGAAATGCCGCCTACCCGCTTTACCTTGCGCCCATTGAACGGCTCAAGGCTCCGGCTAGACGGAGCGAGGAGGGGTACGTAATCGCGTGTGCTCGCGGCATTCGCGTATGATCGATTGGTAAAGCTGGTACCCTACTACCAAACTTCCAGAAATCTGCCTTTAGCAAGGAGAAGAGACGCATGGGCGCAGCGCCGAAGATTACGCGCATTGTCGTGACGAATTATGCGCACGAGATCGAGAATCTCACGCTGGAGGATATGTACGGTTTCGACATGGTCTACAAAGAGGGCGCTCGATTAGGCGGCGGCGGCAGCATCCTGATCATCGAAACCGATGCGGGCGTGCGTGCAGAAATTCCCGGCGGCATCGACGCCCGCACCGCCAACTATCTGCTGGGGCGCAACCCACTCGAACGCGAGATCATCTGGCAGGACCTCAAGCGTCTCTTTCGCGGCAGCACCTCCACGCCCCCCGGCGACCATGACGTGGCCCTGTGGGACATCGCCGGCAAGCTGGCGGGGGTGCCCATAGCGGCTCTCCTCGGCGGCTGGCGCACGCGCCTGCCCTGCTACGCCAGCACCTACCACGGCGACGAGAACGGCGGCCTGAGCACGCCGGAAGACTATGGCGAGTTTGCGCTTCATTGCAAAGAGGAGTACGGCTATCCGGCATTTAAAATACACGGCTGGATCGGCGCGCCCATCACCCGCGAAGTGGCGGCGGTGCTCGCCATTCGTGATGCCGTGGGCGACGACATGGACATCATGCTCGATCCCGCCGGGGCGTTCGGCACCTTCGACGACGTGCTCAAAGTCGGCCGCGCCTGCGACGAAGCGCAGTACTTCTGGTACGAAGATGCCTTTCGGGGCGGCGGCGTTTCTCAGTTCGTGCACGCCAAGCTGCGGCAGTTCATCAAGACGCCATTGCTGATGGGTGAGCACATCCGCGGTCTGGAAACCAAAGCTGACGCCATCCACGCCGGGGCCGTTGACTACCTGCGCGCCGGCAGCGGGCGTGACGGCGGCATTACGGGCGTGATGAAACTGGCGGTGCTGGCGGAAGCCTACGGCTTGGACGTGGAACTGCACGGCGGCGGCCTGGCCCATCGCCACTGCATGGCGGCCATCCGCAACACGAACTACTACGAGCTCGGCCTCGTTCACCCCAACGTGAAACACACCAAAGCGCCCATCTACGCCGATCCCAAGTGGCGCGACGAACTCTATTCCGTGGATTCCGAAGGCTGCGTGGCGGTACCGGACGGCCCCGGCCTGGGTGTCGAACTCGATTGGGACTTCATTAACGCCAACAAGACCGGTGAGACGGTGTATGAATAGCCCAACTGCGTTCCAGCTCAATCGAGAACAACGGGATTCTGAATTAGCGGCGAATTGTGCGTTAAGCGGGATCCAATCAGGTGCTTGACGCAGTCGTGGCCCGCGGCGGGCCCGGCCCAGGCTTCTTCTGAGCGCGCGTGATCGCTCCAACCGGTCGTCTTTGCCCTCGGCATTCGCGAGCAGGAGACGGCAGCGGGGTCACGCCAATGCCAGGCGCTCAACGGACCCGTTGCTGCCATTAGAGGTAGGCTTCCACAATCTCAGCCGCTTCGGCGGGCGGCAGCACCTGGGTGGCAAAGCCAAAGCCGTGCACATTGTTGAAGTAGTCGAGCTTTGCGGCCTCGGCGATGGTAGCAACGCTCTGCACCACTTCGCCATCCACTAAGAACACGAACTTGCCCCGATGGGAGCGCAGCAACTCATCGCGTTTCTCCAGGTAGACGCGCGCTTGGGCCCGGGTGGCGTCAAGAATAGCCGCGGCCTTGGCATGGGAAAAGTCTGCTTCCGGCCTCGTCTCAAACTGCAGACCGAACGACTCCGGCGACTCCCCAACCACCTCAATCTCATCAAGATTTGTTGTGCCGAGGCCTGCCCTCTCAGCCAGGAGGAGATGGTTTTCCGCGATGAAGAACGGCGGCGTGCCGAAGTCGGCCTGCGGGTCGAACCCCATTACCTTCATGCCCACAGCGTCCGTGGCGATGGAGTTCGTGCCTGCCATCACCAGTCCGGCTTCCTTGGGCTCGCCGCTCATGCCGTGATTCGTGCCTACGATGCCGTCAATCACCTGAAACGATTGCGGAAAGGCCTGATTGACCGTTACAAACACGCGCATGAGGCGGTGGGCGTTCTGATGCATGAAACCGCGATTACCCGCGCCGTAGTGCGCGCGGGGCAGCAAGCCGAACATGTTCTTCGTGGAAATAGTGAAGCCCGCGGTCTGATGGCACTTGAGCTTGGCGAGTGACACGTACGTATCGGCCTCGGCAATTTCACGGCGCACCCAGAGGTAGCGCAGCATCACACCGCCGGGTACGGGCACCTGCACGAACTCACCTTCGTTACAGTCCAGGAGCGTCAAGTCGTATTCCTTTGCCAGCGACGTGGCCCCCATGAAATCGAAAATATCCTCTTTCGTGCGGTGGGCGTGTTGAATGTCCAACCCGTCTCCGTAGTAGATGGTCGCGCTGGGGTTTGCCTCGCGAATCAGCTTGACGGCGGCGGCGCAGACGGCAGGTTCCGTGTTATGCGCGTGGCGCCCCTTGTGCATGCGCACGTCCTCGTTTCTTGCTCGGAACATGACGCCAACGTAGTTTGGCTTGACCACGATGCTCCGGGCAGTGCGGACCGCCGGCGGTATGCCGCCAATGGCATGTACGGCTTCAGCAACTGCCGCGTCTACTTCCGCTTGAGCTGCGCCGATAGCACAACGCTGAATGGCGACTTGTGGTTTGGACATTGCAGGTAACCTCCTAGGTATATGGCCTTGCCTTCATTATATATGCCCGGCGCGCGCTGCTCTCCTGCCGTGCGAATGGCACTAATATTCAATCGGTCTATGACCTGAGCACAACGCTCTCTCCGGTAGCGCAGGTTTGTAACCTGCGCCGTGGGCACAGGAAGAACTCCTTCGCCGCGTCTGCCTGCTGTCAGAGACGCGATGAGTCGACGGCTGCGGGGTGACAATGCTCACATTGACGTGGTGAAATAGGGTAAGGCTTGGCGCGATGGGGAGAAAAGGGCATGAGAGCACAGAAGCCGGTTCTCTTGTACTTCATGGTGTGGGCGCTCGTGCTTGCGGGTTGTGACATACGGGGCGTACGGGCGCCGGAGGCGCAGCAGCCCGTCCTCGACTATTCCTGGGTAGCCACAACGCCGTGGGCGGAATTGGCCGGGCACTACGACCGCCACAATGCGTTCATTTACAAGAATTACTACGAGCGTCAGAAGGGCTATGCCAGCGGTGAAATCCCGCCCATTCTCGCACCCAACGCCTACACCAGTCACCCGCTTGCGTACTACACGCTAGAAAGAGCCGATGTGGTGCCCACATCTTCGGCTAGTGGCGCTACGACGGCAACAAACACCGCAGCGCGGCACTTCAAGCGCGGGCTGACGTATTACGATCTCGGCGACTTTGACGGCGCGATTGCGGAGTTCACCCTCGCCATTCAACTCGACGACCGCCACGCGCGCGCCTACGCTTTTCGCGCGCTGGCCAATAGCTACGCCGGCCGCGCGGCCCGGGCACAGTCAGACCTGCAGAACGCTATCCGCCTCAAGGCCGATCCTGCGCTCATTGCTGAAGTGCGCCGGGGACTGGGGGAATAGCGTTGAAGGCCCTAAGGAGGCAGAGTCCGAATCTACGAATCTAGGCGCGGGCGCTGCAATTGGCAATGAGCACCGATTGCTACGAACGTTCACGGTTCGACAGGCTCACCGCGAACGGAACGAGGGGCTCACCGTGAACGGAACGACAGGCTCACCGTGAACGGAACGACAGGCTCACCGCGAACGATCGGAAGCGCCTACACAGGTGCTAGGGGGAAGAGAGTAAATGGACTGCTGATATGCAGTGTTCCCTCAGGCGGTACAACAGCGCCGCGCCCGGCATGGATTCCATGAACGTAGGCAGGACAACAGCGCCGCACCAGGCTACACGCACAAATGACTCCGCGGGCAGCCTGTGTCTAGTTCGCCAGGGCGCCCAGCGCTTCGTGGGCGGCGCGCTCTTTTCCATAGATTTCCAGGATGCGTTCCTTTAGCTCAGCTCTGAGCTGGTTGCTCTCCGCATCCGTGAGGGGGAATTCCTTGCCCATGGCCTGCTCCAAGGCGGTGAGCTGGGCCCAGATGCCCTTGATCTCCTCGGTAGCGTTGGGAGCTTGGCTGAGGAAGATCTCTTCCCGGCGGGCGAGCAGTGTCTTCGCTTCACGGAAAGGCGCCACGTCATCCGGCAGGGCCGCATTGGCCAGTTCGCCCCACAGCCTGCCCAGGTCGGCGTACATTTCTGCGAGCGGCAGGAAGGCATTCTCTTCCAGCGTCGCAGCCGCTTCTTGGAAGAATGCGGCATAGAGCGGGCGCATCAGGCCGCCGCCCGTATGGTAGTGCTCGACGAAGTCATAGACCGAGCGCAACCCTTGCAGGAGCCGGTGTCCGGGGGGAAAGACCTGCTCCCAACTCTCCTTGCCGCTGCTGCCGTGCATGCGGTCCGCCCAGGTCTTGAAGGCTTCCAAAGTGAAGTTCTTCATGCGCTGGTTCTGCAGTCCGTCGTGACAGGCCTTGACGCCCGCCAGCACTGCTACCCGCAGATCGAGGTCCTGCTGCGGGTCGGCAACGGTGAGCACACGGTTCTTCTGCTTCTTGATGCGGGCGCGGGCTGCAGCGAGGTCTGCAAGCGCTATCGGGATGGGTTGATCGGTAAGGTCGCCAATCAGCGCCTCGTCCTCGTTGATCTCATACACTGTTACCACGTGGTAGCCCCCGCCTTCCAGGCCGGGCGGCGCGCCCCGATACGGCAGCAGTCCCATGTCCACCCACGCAATGGCACAGCCTGTAGCTGCTACGGCTTCAGCCAGTTGCGCGGCGGCTCGTTTCTTGGCGCCAGTCTCGAGGACACTTGGCGTCACGCCAAAGCGCAGACAGGCGTCGTTCACATACATATCGCTCTCATGCCAGCGGTGCCGACCGGCAACATAAAAGCTGGCAAAGTCCTCGGCGGCGTAGTAGAAGTGAAACACGCCGGCGCCAATGCCGCCGGCAATGCCGAAGACCATGGATTCCGTGAAGAATTTGCCGGTTTCCGGATTAGTAACGCCCGCGTGAGCCAGGGCCGCCCGCAGGGCGGTTGTCTCCGGATGGGCACCGGGAAAGTGGGGAAACTCAGCCAAGGATTGCTCTCTTTCTGTGCGGGCTGCGAGTACGTGACGGCGAGCGGTGGTGTAACTTTCGCCGGTCTTCGCCATGCGGGCGCGGACGAGTTGCTTGAAATGCTTCTGCTGTGTCATGTTGAAACCTTTTCTCGCGAGGAGAGCAGCCAAAACCCTGCGCGCGCTGGCTTCTCCCTGTGAGAAACGTCACAACAACAGCCGAGATCGTAGCTCCGGCAGCATGCTTTCCCGAGGACACCAATCCCCTTTGCTCTCGCACCAGCCGGATAGCGCAGGTACCCGGTCAGAGAGTTCGGCGCGGGACTCGCCACTTTCGATGGTAGCGCAGAGGCTAAACTGGCACAAGCAGCGGCCAAACTTTCCAACTCTGCAACCTCCATTGGTCGTGAATAGTGCGAGCGTTGCTGACTACATGCGACTGGTAGTATGTTTGAGAGCGGAATTCGAGAAAGGGCACATGCCAATTGGATCAGCGATATGTTTCCCGAACTTACTGTTGTAAGAGGCACAAGACCACGTACGATCCTCTGGCATCTTGAAGTACGCCAATGAAACCGCCCCTGTCAGAGACACATATCAAGGAGCCACCCAGAATTTTACGGCGCTGTAAAAGGAGTCACTAATGGCATACATCTTAGACCTGTTCACGCCAGAAACCTGGCTGGCATTTCGGGGGAATGGCGCAACAGTTACCGGCTTTCGTGAACGCCATAGCAGATTAGCAAGTGAGCGAGTCAGCCAGGGAGATGTATTCCTCTGCTACCTGACACGCTTGTCACGATGGTGCGGTGTATTGCAGGCTGAAACCGAGGCATATCACGACGACAGTCCGCTCTTAGACGACCCGGATCCATTTACAGTACGATTCAAAGTCAAGCCCATAGTCATATTAGATCCCGAATCGGCAATACCAATATACGATGACAAGGTATGGGAAAAGCTGACAGTCACAAAGCAGCACGAGAAGGGGACTAGCTCCTGGACTGGGTTGTTTAGGGGCTCACTCAATAAAATCGGTAAAGAAGATGGGGATTATTTGGTCAAGCTCCTTGAGAGGCAGCAATCCAAGCCAGAGAGCTACCCACTTTCCGAAAGGGACAAGCGTCAGCTTGCGCGAAAGAGGAAGATTCCATCTCTAGATAGACAAGTCGAGGTAGAAGTGCCGGACGACGAGGAAGAAGAGTCTGTGCCCGAGCCTACTACGGTAGGGTCCACGCCAGCACTGGATGCCAGAGAGTCGATTCGGTATCAAGCAAAGGTAGCACAGATCGGAGCCGAGATGGGATTTCGCATCTGGGTACCAAGGAATGACAGATCGAGGGTGCTGGAGCTTGTTCCGCGGACCCTGCACGATAAATTCCTGGACTTGCTACCTCTGAACTATGATGACACAACTCTTAGAACTGTAGAGCAAATTGACGTCCTTTGGTTGAGTGGCCGTTCAATGGCAAGGGCGTTTGAAGTCGAACACACAACTGCGATTTATTCTGGCTTGTTGCGCATGGCCGATCTGTTGGCTTTGCAGCCAAACATGAACATTCGTTTGCACATAGTAGCTCCTCCTGATAAGCGGGAAAGGGTGCTTCGTGAGATAAGGAGGCCAGTATTCTCGCTGCTAGATAGGGGTCCCCTGTACGAACAGTGTTCGTTCCTTTCCTATGAATCAGTTGACCAGTTGGCTAAGACTGAATACTTGTCGCATATGAGTGACACGCTCATTGGGGAATATGAAGAGTCTACAGAGATATAGCGCAATTGGAGCAGTCTCTTACCAACTCTCGTGCAAGTTACCCTGCTTCCCATGTCAGTTCATGTCGTCCTCCAGGTTACAGAAGCTAGCCAGACGTCAAACCAAAAACTGAGCGTAATGGACTGGTTGTTGAAGATAGATTCCAAGAAGCGCGCCAGTTACGTCTACAGTGACCAGTCTAGTCAGTGTGCAATCAATGAGTAAACTGACTCGGCTTACTCAGAACAAGTGGCACCGAATTCGAAACAATCATGTATTGGAGTACAGTTCGCGTCAATCGATCGCCTTTCACCTCAACGATCAAGTCCAATTGCGCTGTTCTTGAATCCAAAACGGACGAGTGCATTGGCCAATCTGGGCCCAAGTGTCAACCATCTTTCTAGTCTTGGAGAATGCCAGGGAAGAAGGCTCGTTGAACGCAGTGATGCAGCATAAGTCAACAGGGATAAGTAATGAAGAGCCACCATAGAAAGTGTGAATGGCTGAAGGTTCGTTTTGTATCTCGTCGCTCTAAAGATGCCGAACAGGCTAGTTGCACATTGATACTGCCGCAGGGCTCTTAGGCCCCGCGTGTCTAATCACCATGCTGTGCACATACTTCCTGGTAGCCTTCGCTCTGTTGTACCCAGTCATCGATCCGCCCCGCAAGCCATAGCTGCAGGACATAGTTAAACCGCCGCTCGCCTTCTGTCGGATTGCGCTTGCCACGCACGCCAAATTTCTCGCGCCACCATTTCGCTTGCGCGCTGAACGCGAGGGTTTCTTCCTCGAAGCACTGCTCCGTGGAATAGTCCGTATAGTCTTTACCAGGCCGAGCGTGAAACAACTCATGCACCAGCACGGCCACGCGCACATACTGACTGGCTTCGCGGAGAGTATCGTCGAGCAGAATACGGCCGCGATTCTGGTCATAGACTCCCAAAACGTTCGGCACGTCAATGCGGCTCAAGTCGGCAAAGCCAAGGTAATGGACATTGGATTGCAGGTAGGCCGCGTAGAGGTCCTCACCGAACGCTGTGGTCCGCATGAGCTGGAGCGCTGTTTCAAGCAAGGGGTCGACGAACTGCTCCGGTGTGGGAATAGGCGGCAGCGTGCCGTATTGCGCGCACCACTCACGGTACGCCGAAGACGATAGCACCGAAAATTCCAGGTATTCCTCGCGATAGCGCTGTGCAAGGAGATTGAGCATTCGCTCCGTTGCTGTCCTGGGATTGCTCAAGCCCTCACGGCCAAAGCGCGAAATCCACCAGCGGGCGAGAGCTACTTCGGCGTCAACCACCTCGTTCAGACAGTCTGCCCCGGAGCGCCAGCGCTCGCTTTGCGGTCCATGGCGTTTGCTATTGACCGCCAGCACCGTCTCCCAGGCGATGAGGGCCGCGAGCACGTCGGCACTCTCGCTGCGCAGAGCCGCATCAATGACGATCTCGTTGCGCGGCGGGTCGTGGTAGCGAGACGTCCAGCCTTCCGGCGCTGTGCCAAACGTCACGCTGGGTGCTGCCTCGGTGAACCAGGCGTGGTATGTCCGGCCGAGTGATGTTGTCTGAAGCGCCTGCAATGCCCGGCCGAGGCGGGGATCTATCCTTGGGGTAGGAGTAGGCGTCGGCGGTGGGACGGGAGTAGGCGTGGGACTAGGTGGGATCGGTGTTGGCGTCGGTGTTGCGACGCCGCCACCGGGTGCGTAGTCATGCTCCCACGGGAAGCGCTCGGTGTTCAGCCGTTGCTGCAGGCCGTTGGGACCGTTTATCCACGTGCGATAGCCGTCCGTGAAGGCAGTCCAGTTGTCCTGCTTGCGCCAGACCAAGAGCCCACCGGTGGTGTGCTGCACGCCATCGCCACTGGCGTTGTGATGTTCGTTCTCCAGGCATTCGCCTACGGTTTCGTGACCGACGATGTCCCGCAGCGTTTTGAAGCCCAGTACGAACTGACAATCAACGCTGGCGCCGATGGAAGTGGCGGATAGAAGCGCCAGGCCGAGGCCCAGCACGAGTATTGCGACAGGTCTCTTCACGCCGTGTTCGCCCCTCGTCTGCGGTCAAGACTTGCGCGAGTTCTAGCGAATGCTCCCTCCTTTCATTCTACGCCCTGCCGCCACTGGTGCAGCATCTCTGCGCCCACAGTGCCTTCGAATACGTGGCCTTTGTCGAATTGGTGCACGGTGAGGTTGTCCGGTTGGCCGGAGGCGGCGTAGGCTTTGCGGATGCGGGCGAGGCCGCGCTCGGCCCACTCATGGGGAATGAGCTTATCCTGCAGGCCCCATTCGATGACCATCGGGCGCGGCGCAATGAGCGAGAAGATTTCGGGCGTGTCCCCGTAGAGCAGCAGGCTGGGGATGAGCTGTGAGCCGCACTGGTGCAAGTTCTGGTAGCGCTCCTGGTACATGTTCAGGCAGCCGGAAGGCACGCAGACCTTGATACGGTTGTCCATGGCGCTGATCATCATGGTCATGCGCCCGCCGTAGGAGAGTCCCGCCGCGGCCAGCTTTTCAGAATCTACAAATGGCAGCGATTCCAGCACGTCCACGGCCGCGTGCAGGTCGCAGAGCTGATAGCCGACCACGGTGCGGCCCAACAGCGTAGCGGCCATGTAGTTGCGGCAGCAGTAGTCGGGCTTGGGGTCGGGATAGTGGGGCTGGCGCTCACCGAAGCCGCGCAGGTCCGGCGCGAGCACCACGTACCCCTGTTCGGCAAAGCGGCGGCCGAAGTCGTATTGCAGGCGCTTCACATTCGCTGCGCGCTCCGGCGTGTCATCAATGCCGACCACACTGTCTTTGCCGTATTGCCCGTGCCCGTGCAGACAGAGAATCGCCGCTGACTGCTGCGTTGCGGTTACACCCTTCGGTACCAGGAGATACGCCGGTACCCAGACCGCTGCCTCGGTTTGGTAGCGAATCTTGTGGCGGGTGTAGCTCCCGCAGTCCGTTTCTTCTTCATACTCGACCACAAGGGCGGCGCGTTCCGGCAGGATGCCAAGCAGGCTCAGCACCTTGGCCCGGAAGCGCGCTTGCCAGTCGCGCAACTCTTCGACCGAGGAGCCGGTAAAGAGCATGGCGGGTTCCGCTTCGTCGATGTGTTGCGAGAGGTCGTATTCAAAAGCGAGTGGGCGCATAGCACTGTACCTCCATTTTGGGGAAGGCTATTCTTCACATTGTTTTCTTGCCACCACGCGCTAATTCCCGCGCAAGCGAGAATGGCAATGGCCGCGTGGATGACTGTCTCCAACATTGGGTTCCAGTGCCGCGCAAGAGTCTCGGGCTGCGGCCGAAGTCCAAGTGAGCGTGCAATGGGTATCTCCCCACCCTGGATTCCGGCTTTCGCCGGAATTACGGAACGCTGCACGCTGTGAGTAGTTCGGCGCGGTTGCCGTCAGCTATCAGATGCTAAGCCAGGGGCGGTTTCTCTTCCGCCGGTTCGGTGATGTTGGTGGGTGTGGGACGCGCGCCGAAATCGCGCCAGCCCCAGTCCACGTGGATGCGCGGCAGGTCGAATTCATAGTACCAGCGGATGCTCACCGGCCAGCCGTCAGCGGCGTAGTAGGCGTAGAACAAGGCCGCGCGGCCGGGGGCTTCATCCAGGAGCTTGATCGGAGTGAGGTCTCGGAACAGCGCCGGGTCTTCCTCGATCTCTAGGTATTTCAGGAGAGCGGCTGTGTACTGATCGGCTCCGCTTGGGCGCAGGCTTGTCAGGTCTACCGGTTCATGAGCATTCCACAGCGGCAGGCTGGGGTCGGGTGTTGCGCTGCCATGAGCGCATGCGACCCATACCGGCGTGCTCCACGCGTATTCGCCGTCGGTCTGGCGCAGTCGCACGTAATACGCCCCCTCCCGCAATGGCTGTTCATCCGTGTAATCAAGAGTGGCATCCAACGTGCCGGGGAACCATGACGCCAGGCAGCGATCGCCTCTGATCAAGTCCACGCGCTCGATAGGCGCGCAGGCATGGACAGCAATACTCACGCTCGCCTCCTCAGAGGAATCAACGATGCTGCCGGCCGGCTCGCCGTTCACACGAACGTCCAGTATGATGCGCGCGCCGGTGGTAGCGAAGGTGCGACGCTCTTGAACGGCCTGCCAGATTGCCACCCGCTCGCAGGCTGCCGCGTAGACCCCGGCCACTTGACCGCTGCCAAAGGCCGTGTCGCGAATGTTCAACTCGTGGTTAAAGCGACCCCGGAAGCAGTGGGCTGCCATGGGCGCGCCGAGGGTGGGCAAGTGCACGTCGCTGGAGCCAATTACGGCGGGATGGTAGCCATGCCGCAGCGCCCGCTGCAGCACCCACTCGAACGCGCCGTGGCCGCTGGTGATCTCCAGCAGCGGCGCTTCCGTTGTGGGGTAGGCCGTCCAGTTGGGCGGGCCGCCGCCGATGTGCGCTTCCAGCAGCACGTCATCCCGCGCGCCGTACGTAGCCATCACGTCGTCCATGGACGCTTTCATAGGCAGGTGGGTCGCTTCTTGTGCATGAAATACGACATTGCGGTCGCCGCCTTTGCCCGGATGGGCCTCGTAGGCCAGGAATGGCACGTACGCGCCCGGCTCGTCATTGGCACGGTAGGCTTCTTGGTGCGCCTGCCACACTTCCGGACGATCTTCGTCATTGGGCGCGGACATCGGCCCCGGCGCGCAGAAGTCCAGGCGTCCCACCTGCCGCGCCTGCTCGTGTCGCCGGACGGGGTGTACTTTGAAATTCGGTTCGCTCATCAGCGACAGCGTCGTATCGCCCCAGCTATGGCAGTGCAACTCGCCCCAGTAGAGGCGTCTCTGCGGTTTCGGCTCGCAGAGCGTGGGATTGCTCAGTGCCTGCAAGCCGTTAGTTTCGTCTTCGGCAGCGAAACGGTATAGCCCAGGGGACGAGAGACTCACGTTGTCGATAATCAGGATTCCCTGTTCCCGCGCGGTGAATGTGACAGTTGGCGGGAGCATGCCGCTTTTCCCGTCAGAACTGGAGAGTACTACCGTCCCCCGATACTGGTCACAAACATTACGATGCCGGTCGAAGGCAATGAGATGCACGGCGAACGGTTCGTCCGGCGCGACCACCGAGGGGCCGAGCAGGCGCAGCATGTCCGCGTGGGGTTCGGCAATAATGCGAATTGTCGCCGGGCTACACGCCAGCGTACGGTACGTCCCGCTACCGTTACGGTCGACGGCAATCACAAGTTTGCCGAGTGTCGTAGAGTCATACACCTCGCTGCCCGTGCCGCCTTGACGCCGGTCGCCCACCCGCAGCGTGAAGCAATCGCCGGGCGCGAGCGCGCCGTCCGTCACGAGCACCTGCGCAAAGCTGGGCCGGTGGGACTGGTTGAGCGAATTCACCACCAGGCGTAACTGCGCCGCCGCACTCGATTCCAGCGTCACGTAGTCCCGACCGCGCGGATTGTAGTCCTGCACACGGTGCCCGAGCAGAAAGCCATGGCGTTGGAAGAGGAAGCCGCCGCCGGCACTTACGGTGTCACGGACGGTAACCGTAAATTCCCAGGCGCCGACTCTGCCCGCCGGCAAGGTGAGCGCGAGGCCCCGGTCCACCGCGCCGTCTCTGCCATGGAACGCAACGTCGCAGCGGTCCGGCTCAGTCCCGGGCTCAGGCTGGACTTCGATCGATACGTACATGGGGGAAGAACGCGCCACGTCTCACCTCCCTTTGGCTTGGTAGCGATAGCTGCGGTGTGGAATGCACGAGCAAAGTGCTGCTACGGCTCCCTGCGCTGCTGTTTCTCCCAAAGAGACTCTTGCGTATTGCAGACGGACACGAGGAATTGGGCCTAAACGCTGAAGAGGTTCCCTCTTCCCAGGAAGAGGAAGTCTATCTGGTTGTCCGTCTTGGCTAAGCAGAGTTTTTTCTCCCAATACGGCGCAGCCAGAACGGGAGAGTCGGCCTCGTGAGTTCTTGCCGCCGGGAGCGACGCTATTTGCTTAAATCAGAGCCGACGAAGGGATTCGAACCCATAGCCTGCGGTTTACAAAACCGCTGCTCTGCCATTGAGCTACGTCGGCGGGTAATTCTTGGCTGGCAAACCCCGTTGCGGCTTTGAACTCCGCGTACTCGGGTTGACAACCACTCCAATGGGTACACTTGAATTATAGGTGTCGCCTAAGTGGAGGGTCAAGCAGGCAAGGTTGCGTTTGCCCAGCCAGGCACTGCATGGGAAACTAGAACGGATCGTGAGGCGGCGTGTGCTGCGTGCGCCACGCGCACCGATCAAGCCCGCACATCGGATGGACATCTCGCCCGGGTGGAGGCTAGATTGAGGGCCGGCATGGGGCTAGTGTGGCGGGATCGCGGGTGGAAACGGCGCATATTCAAGGAAACTTCCATGCCAAGAGAGCACAGGCTTGAAACCTGCGTTAGCGGCCAGTGTGGGCGCGCAATGTGGTACGTTGTCCACTTGAGCGTTTAGTGCCTCGACAAAGTTGGGGATGGAGCGTTCAGGGCGTACAATCCGGACGTTAGGCGTATGATAGAGGGGGAGGTCTAAACCGTGTATGGGGTCGTAGGCTACCTCGATCGCGCTGGCGAAGGCTATGCGCCGATCGGTCGTATCGCGCTCAGGATGCTGCGTTCGCTTTCGCCGCACGCGCCAGATTCTACCGGGGCCGCATTCTTTATGCCGGAGGTGCGCGGCCAAGTGCTGGTAGTCGTGAAGATCGAGGGCGATGACGTGCGCACACTGGGCGGGCGCGTCGTGCGGCGCGTGGGCCGCAAGGCCAATGTGGTCAAGTCTCGCATGGTGGGCCATACCCTGAGTCTCGTGCTCAATACCGTCGAAGACGTATATGGCGTCGTCGACGTCGTGGAGAGCGTCAGCGAGATCGGCGGCGTTGAGTGTTTCAGCGTCGGCCGGCGTCTCAGCATTTTCAAAGACGTAGGCTCCATCGACCATCTTGAAGAACAGTACGCTCTCTCCACGATACGAGGTACCCACATGATCGGCCAGGCCCGTCTCGCTACTGAAAGTAGGGTAGACATGAGCCATTCGCAGCCATTTTGGGCGCGCCCGCGTCCGGATGTGGCGGTGGCGCACGCCGGGCAGATCACGAACTACCATAAGCTGCGCCGCAAGTACGAGTCACATGGTCAGCGCTTCTTTACCACGAACGACGCGGAACTCATCGGCACGTTCCTCGCCATGGAAATGGAGCAGGGGGCTTCACTCGAGGACGCGATGCGCGCCTCTCTGGACGCGCTCGACGGCACGTATGCCTATGTCGTAGCCACTGAAAAGGAGCTTGGCGCAGCCAAAGACTTTATGGGTGCGCGGCCGCTGGTCATTGCCGAGACCGATGAATTCGTGGTAGTTAGCTCGGAAGCCGCCGCCGTCTGCGAGGGACTCGAACAAGACCTGGTCACCTGGGAGCCCGACGCCAAAGAAGTGCACGTTTGGACTATACGATCCCCGCTTACTGTGGATCATTCTGAACAGACAACCTTACCTTAGAACGCAGCGATGTTCTTTATTGAAGCTGTTGATAGCTCCACGCGAGAAGTAAACCAGCTCATTCGGCGCGCGATCGAGCAAGGCGAGCGCGACATCCACGTGTACGACCCGCGGGGTCGGCACAGTCTCGGGGTGGCGTTGTTGCAACCTGTGCACCTCATCTTTGCGGGCAGTGTGGGCTTTTACTGCGGCGCCATGGGGGACGGGCCTACTGTCGAGGTACATGGCAGCGCCGGGTGGAGCACGGGCGAAGGCCTGCAAAGCGGGAGTGTTGTCGTGAGCGGGCACGCGGGCAATGCCACAGGCGCCGCCATTCACGGCGGCATGGTGTGCGTGCACGGAAATGCGGCCGCGCGCACCGGAATCGGGATGGTTGATGGTATGGTGATAGTAGGGGGAAACGTGGGCTACATGAGCGGCTTCATGATGCACCTCGGTGACCTCATCGTTTGCGGCAACGCCGGCGAACGGCTGGGTCACGGCATGAACGGCGGCCGCATCTTTGTGGCGGGAGCAGTAAAGCAGCTTGGCGAAGGTGTAATGGAAACAGAGCCGACGCCGGAAGAGCGCACCTACCTCGCAGAGACTGTCGCCGCAGCCGGCCTGTCGCACGGGCGCCAATTCCGTAAGTTTTGCGCCGGCGACACTGGCGCCGGAAATACGGAGAGCGTCCTAAGTACCGGAGGTTAGAGCCAGTTATGGATTCGCTGGAGAACACTGACGGTGCGACCCATTCCGCGCACTTGGACGCTGAAATACAAGAGAAGGCTGAAACCGGGCGTTTCCGTGTAGGGCGTTCCGTACGCTCCCGGGACCTTCCAACCTTTGACGATCTTTCGTTGATCCCGTGCTCACTAAGCCGCGTGCCGCTGGAAGCATTCTACGAGCAATGCACCACTACCACTACCCTCGGGACGCGCTTTGCCGCGCAACCGCTTGTGCTCAGTACGCCGGTGACCATTGCCGGCATGGGCGCCAAGTTGCTGCCGCCCGCGGTGCGGGCCGCGCTGGCGTATGGGGCCGCGCGAGCCGGCATTCTCTACACCGCCGGACATGGCGGCATGTTGGCAGCGGAGCGTCAGTTTGCGAAGCTCCTCTCCTATGAGGTGCTGCCAAACCGCATCGGCTTTAGGCCGCGGCATCTCTTGCAGGCCGACGTCATAGAGCTTGTCAGTGTGCGGGGAGTGAGTCCGAGTATCGGCATGCTCGACCGGAATAGCCGCGGCACGGGCCTGTCGTCTGTCAAAGAGACCGCCTATTCACGGCTTTCTCACTCGCCGACGCGGCACCCCGACTGGGTAGGGTCGGATGACCTGCCGAAGAAAGTGGAGGAGTTGCGGGAAGCAACTGACTGGCAGGTGCCCGTCATCGTCAAGATCAGTGCCGCGCACGTCTACGACGACGTCCTGCTGGCAGCGAAAGCAGGCGCGGATATTGTGACCGTCGAGGGGATGGAAGCCGGTGCGTCTACCGGCCCGGCAATCCTGAATGAGCACACCGGGGTGCCCGGGATCGCGGCGGTCTGCCAGGCGCGGCGCGCCCTGGAGGAACTGGGACTGGAAGATGAGGTCAACTTGATACTCTGCGGGGGCATTCGCAGCGGCGCTGATGTTGCCAAGGCGCTGGCGCTGGGTGTGGATGCCGTTTCGATTGGCACCGCCGCGCTTGTTTCCTTGGAACCTTGGGCTCAGCACATCATGGCGCAAGGGGCGCAGGACGGTCCGGCAACAGACGGAGACTCTTCCACCGTGGACGGTGACGGACACGACGTCGCCGCGCCCGAAGTAATCGCCGACCTGCCGGGTTTCGAGGACGCGGCGCAGCACCTCGCGAACTTCATCGCCAGCTTGACGCAAGAGATTCAACTGCTGGCGCGGGCGTGCGGCAAAGCCAACGTGCACGATCTGGAAGCTGAGGATCTTCGCGCCCTGAGTCTTGAGGCCTCGCTGATCACCAACGTCCCGTTGGTGGGCATGGATACCGTGGTTGGGCGTTGATGCAAATTCATCTTAAGAATGAATATTGTGATTGTGCGTGTATATGCGATACGAATTACAATCTTGCATTAAATTGTTTGAACTTATTAAAGATATGAATTACACTGGATTCAAGACACCGCTGCAACCCTGCACATGCATATGTCACTGAGTAAGTGGACGGAAGAAAGCTATGGCAGCTACAGCACTAGAGCCGCCACCCAATCGCCAGGAATCCGCCGATCGCCTGGCGACAGCTATCAACCGCGTCTCGCCGCGCAAAGTCAATCGACTCACGGTGAGGAAATACCTGAGACGGCTCGTGACGCTTGTGCTCTGGCCGTCCATCGATATCATCGTCACGCTCTTCTCCAATTATTTGATACTGCGATTCAATCCGTTCGTTGCCACCGCCGCTACCATTTTGGTGATGATCGTCCTCAACGGCGCGCTCCTCTACCTGCTCATGCTCGAGCTCGATTTCTCTGACTGGATACGCGCTAAAGCCGAACGTCTGCAGAGGATTCGTAACTTCGTCTATGCGTCTGAGAGACGGCGCGATCTCATGGTTCTTCTGGTCTATACGTTCTCCGGCCCCACCATGGCGGGCGTGCCGCTCATCTGGCTTATGGGAATTACGGGAAGGCGCGCGTATTCCTTGGTCGTTATCGGCACCACTCTGAACGGCATCTTCTGGGTGGGCGCGATCTACAGCAGCATCTGGGCAATTCTGGGGGAACTCTTCGCATTCAACTTGCCCTTTTGAGCAGCGAGTTCAAGGTGGACACAGTCCGGTCCCAGGCCAATCGACTGTGTTTGGGCGGCACCGGAAATGGGTTCTTCCTTACGCTTAGAGCTCGCGTCGACACGTAAACCTCGTGCCTCCGACCAGAATACAGAGCCGCTTGCCAGAGGGCCAATCTTCCTTCCCCTGTAACTACATAATCACTTCTAAAAGTGTAGACAAACTTACCGAGTGCGTATATGATTTCAAGATACTCGGTAGGTGTTTTGTGCCTCTAGACTAGGAGGATCACCATGGCGGCTCTTGTTTCTCGCAGAAGGCTGTTTGCAGCCACTGGCGTGATGAGTGGAGGGATCGCGCTGGCCGCGTGCGGCGCGGTGCCCGCGGCCGCGCCCTCGAGTGAAGGCGATGCCCCGGCTGCGGAAGAGTCCGCGCCGGCCCCAGCGGAGCCGGTGACCATTAGCTTCTGGGCCTACAGCGGCTTTGCCACGCCGGACGGGCTCGGCTACAACATCGTGGAGCGGTTCCGCGAACAGAACGAAGACGTCAACGTCGAGGTCCTGCCCATCCCCATCGGCTTGGCGGCTAAGGAAAAGTTCATCACCGCGGCGGCTGCCGGTTCACCGCCTGAGGTCTTCTACATGGACCGCTACTTGGCCGGTCAGCTCTCCGCGCCGGGCTTTTTGGCTGACCTCACCCCGCGCGTGAATACGTCCAGCGTATTCGTGTGGGAAGACTTTTGGCCCAAGCTCCGTGAGGACGTGACGTGGAAGGGCAAGGTCTACGCCGTGCCCTTGCATACGGACGGTCGCGCGTTCCATTGGAATGAGGAGCACTTCATCGAGATTGGCCTGGACCCTGAGGAGCCGGTGGGTACCTGGGATGAGCTAGAGTCCGCGATTACGCGGCTCTACAAGACCAGCGGCGACGCGGTGGAACGCATCGGGTTCACCCCCACGTTCGGCAATCCGCCGCATTTCCTGCAGTGGTACATCTACTTCTGGCAGCTCGGCGGCGAGTACTTGACGCCCGACAACCGCAAGCCGAACTTCAATAACGAAATGGGAATCGAGGCCCTCAAGTTCATGCTGGGCTTGCTTGACTTGCAGGGCGGTCTGGAGGGTATCACCGAGGCGCTCGGCAACGCGAATCCGGCGCGCAACGACCACTTCACTGTCGGACGTGTCTCGATGATGATCCATACTGGCGGCACCACGCGGCGCTACCAGAACTGGGGCGTGCCTGTGGAGTGGGGCGTGGGCGGTCTGCCGATTCCTGAAGGAGGACTGCGGACGAACTATCAGGGCGGCTGGACGCTCGCCATGCCGCAAGTCGGCGGACACCAGGACCAGGCCTTCCGGTTCATCGAGCACCTCATGGGCAAAGAGAGCCAGCTTGAGTGGGCGGCGGGACTCGGTCTCATCCCGGCGCTGGAATCCATCGCGCAGTCCGATGAGTTCCGAGGGGCCTCGCCCCATGCCATTCCCATCATGGAAGAGCTCAAGGTAGCCAAGTGGGTGCCGGTGATCCCCGGTAACGACGAGATCATCGGCGTCGACCGCACCATGTGGGTGAACGCCTCCACGCGCGCCGTGACGCCGGAAGAGGCGATCGCGCAGAAGGAAGCGGAAGTCCAGGCCATCCTGGACAAGTGGGCGGAGTTCCTGTAGGAGCCGATGCCATTTACATGTGTCGTACAGGGGTATGAGCATGTCGGACAAGGCGTAGGCTTGTGAGCGGCTTGCCCAGACGCGAGGAGGTGTTTGTCATTCCTGTAGATGTCAGGTAATTTGTTGACAGATTTGACGGTAGGAACCTGGAGACTATTCGCCCTGCATGCCCCACACACATGTCATTCCGAACGGAGCGCAGCGCAGTGTCGCTAAGAGCGCGGAATCTACAGCACTGAGCCTAATAAACACGCTCGACATGAACCCTAGATTCCTCGCTGCGCTCGGAATGACATAATGTGTCAACGCTGTCTAGTGGACAGGAGATTCTGTCAACGAATTAGTCAACACTTACAATTCCGATCGAGGTGGAGCGGGGTATTGCTACGAGCGCGGAATCTAGAATGCCTCCCTGAAGCACCGTTCTTAGGAGGGACTCTAGATTCCTCGCTGCGCTCGGAATGACATTAGCTGCCAACACAGTCTTGTGGGTAGAGAATTCTGTCAACGACAAACGCAACACTTACAAGAATGACAGGGCTGCGCAGTGACGGCGCTACGCTCGGCATGACTGGATAGCGTTTGGCGCCCGCGCAGTGTGCCGATGTGATCCACCGTCCCGGATACGCAGTGAGGAATACCGTCTTCCATGAACATCATCGTCATCTGCACCGATAGTCTCCGCGCCGACCACACCAGCCTGGACCCGCTCTGTTACAACTACCACGGCACAAAGGTGGCAACGCCCAACCTGGAGCGTCTCGCCGCCGACGGCACGGCTTTCCTGCACGCCTATGCCGACAGCATGCCCACGGTGCCGGCGCGCACCGTTTTCTGGACCGGCCGCACGCACTTTCCGTTTCGTCCCTGGCAGCCGTTCAGGCTGGACGACTATTTGCTGGCGGAAGTGCTTTGGGACAAAGGCTACACCTCCGCGCTCATCACCGATACCTACCACCTGCACAAGCCGGTCTTCAACTGCGGGCGGGGCTTCAGCACGGTCGAGTTCGTGCGCGGCAATTCTATCGACCCCTGGGTGACGGAAGATGTACCCGTTGACCTGAGCCTCTGGCACCGGCTGCGGGGTGACCAGGGCGATGCCCTCTGGGAAGAGTACTACGTTCAGTACCTGCGCAACCGCGCGCACTTCAAGGAAGAGGAAGAGTTCTTCGCGCCGCAGGTAACGAAAGCCGCTATGAAGTGGCTGGACGGCGCGGTGAAAGAGAAAGGCGTGCGCGACAAGATCTTCCTGTGGGTGGACTACTTCGATCCCCATGAGCCGTGGGACCCACCGGAGCCATTCTGGTCCATGTACAAGACACCCGGCTATAGCGGCCAAGAGCTTATCGATCCGGTGCCGGGTCCCGTGGAGGGGTACATCACGCCGGCGGAACTCCAGCGCACCCTCGAACTCTACGCGGGCGAAGTGACGTTCGTGGATAAGTGGGTGGGCACTTTGCTCGACCACATTCGGGACCTGGACATCTACGACGATACCTTGATCATGTGGACGAGCGACCATGGCGAGCCGTTCGGCGAGCACGGTATCGTGCGCAAGGCGCGCCCGTGGAATTACGAGGAACTGGTGCGTGTGCCCTGGGTGCTCAAGCTCCCGGCGGAACTGCGCGAGTCCATCCCGGAGCCACCGCCGCGTGTAGAGGCGCTCGTGCAGCACACCGACCTCATGCCGACGGTGCTGGACGCGCTCGATATTCCTACGCCGCTCCCGCTTGAGTACATCGGGCCCCGCACTGCCGGCACTTTTCCGCAAGATCTGTCCATCGGGCGGAAAGACATCCCCATGCACGGCTCCAGTGTGCTGCCGCTGCTGCGCGGCGAGGCGGACAGCATTCGCGACTACGCGTATTCAGGACACTACCAGGGCTGCTGGTCGATTCAAAACCATGAGTGGCGGTACCTCTACTTTCTCAACGGACAGGAGCGCACCGCGCCGGAACTCTACCACCGCCCCGACGATCCCTACGATCAGAATAATGTGCTTGACGCGCATCGCGAAGTGGGAGATGCCTTGGAATTGGAGATCCTGCGCTACGTCCACAAGGTTGCGAATGAATGAGGAAGCATAGCAGAAAGGCTTGTGTAGGAACCTGGCACATGTCGTGACAGCTATGCTATATTGGCGCAAGTGACACACAGAGAAAGGAGGAAAATCGACAAGTTACCGACCGGTAGTGTGTTATCGATCCAAGGCACCAGAAGCAGGAGTTTCGTTGTGGAGAAAGGCAGTACATGTGCCTGGTGTCACACCGGATGCTCCTGAGAAGCATGAGAGGGAATTTTGATGAACGGCAAAGCCAGTCGAAGAGTAGTGCTGAAGAGTGCTGTGCTCTCCGGAGCGGTCAGCCTCCTCGCAGCCTGTGGGACCGCCGTGATGCCGGCGGAGACCATGGAAGAGAAACCCGCGGCGGAGCCGGCTCCCACGGAAGCGCCCGCGCCTGAGCCGTACGCGATCACGATCTTCACCGTACCCTTCTGGACGCTCAGCGAGGGTTTGGGGGCGGAAGTTGTGGCGGAGTTCGAGGAACAGAACCCCGGACTGACTGTAGACTCCACTATCCCCGAGGGCAATCGCGTCACCCAATTGCAGACGGCAATGGCTGCCGGCAGCGGCCCTGACATCGGCCAGTCCGGCTCGTGGCAGGCCCAGACCCTCGCGGCGCTGGAGATCGGGCAACCGCTCAGTCCCTTCATGGCGGCGTCGGCGGTCGTGCGCAGAGAGGATATCTGGCCCTCGCTCCAACGCGATCTCACGTGGCAGGGCCAAATCCAGGGCATGCCGTTCGGTCCGGACGTGCGCCCGGTCTACATGAACGACACCATCTATCTGGAAAACGGCCTGGACGTGGAGAACCCGCCGGCAAGTTGGGAAGAGCTGGAGGAAGCCATCCCTAAGCTTACCCGCATCAGCGGCGATACCACCGAACAGGTAGCGTTCGCGCCGCTCTGGCAGATCAACAGCATCTGGATGGTGCCCATGTGGCAGTTGGGCGGGGAGACGCTCAGCGATGACGGGAGCAAAGTAACCATCAATACACCGGAGGGCATCGAGGGCCTGCGCTGGCTCAAGAAGATCTACGAAATGCAGGGCGGCTGGCAGGCGCTGGAGGACTTCCGCAAGGATTCGCGTCCACACTTGCTCTTCTACGACGGTCACGTGGCCAATCTCTACTGGCCGAGCACGCTCCACAGCATCATGAAGCGGGATGTGCCGGATCTGCAGTACCATGTCGCCCATTGGCCCACGCCGCCCGGCGGCCGCCACATGACGTACGGCGGCTGCCACACTTGGATTCTGACCACCCAGAGCGAACAGCCGGAGAACGCCTGGAAGTTCCTGGAATACTTCGGCAGCGGGGACGTGAATGTGCGCTGGTCGCACAATTTCAACACCCTCCCCATCCGACCGGACGTTTCCCGCCAAGAGGAGTATCACCAGAATGATCCCTTCCTCCAGATTACGGTGGAAATGATGGAGAACCGGCGTTTCGTCATTCCCGCGCCCGGCGCGCCCCAGATGCTGGCGGCAACGCTGGCGGTGGTTCCCACCGCGCTCGGCGGCGAGAAGACCATCGAGGAAACCCTGCGGGATACCGAGGTGGAACTGCAGACAATCATGGATACGTTCCTGAGCAATCTGGGCGGCTAGCGGCGGGTGATGACTGGCCTTGCGGTCGGTAAGGGCTGCTGGCTGGGCATGCGTACACGTTACGCTCAGTCTGGAATTTGGATGCGGGCTGATTGCTAAGAAGCAAAGGCAAACCGCCGGAGTGCGGCGGGTGGGCGCAGGGCTTGGCTACGAGCCGCCGCCTGCCCGCCGCGCTGGCTATGCTACTATCGAGCCGGATGAGCGGTACCGGCGGGAGCGCCCGGAAGGTATCGGTGCATCGGCAGTCCCGCATGAAATGCACAGGTGAATCCCCCAAGGAGTATGCGAATGTCAGCAGATGCCACCGCCCAACGTCCTAATTTGCTCTTCATCATCTCCGATCAACACAATCCCATGGTGACGGGCTGCTATGGTGATCCGGTGGTGCAGACGCCGCATCTGGACCGCCTGGCCGAGCGCGGCGTGGTATTGGACAATCTCTACTGCACCGCCCCGCTCTGCGTGCCTGCGCGCATGTCATACATGACCGGGCAGTACCCCACCGACATCGAGACCTGGGACAACCGGCACATTCTCGATCACGGCATTCCCACGTTCGCTCATGCCCTGGGCGCCGTAGGCTACCGACCGACACTCATCGGGCGTATGCATTTCGTGGGGGCGGACCAGCACCACGGTTTTGCCGAACGGCTCGGCGGTGACGCCACGCCCAACTATCCTGGTGGTACGGGGATCGACTTGGGCATGCTGGGTGGCGGCACCGCCGGCCCCTACCACGTGGCGCTGGAACGCTCCGGCGCCGGCCAGAGCGGCTACGAGGTGATCGACGAGGATACCACCGCCGTGACGGTGGACGTGCTCAACCGCCTCGGCTGGCAAAGGCGCGCCGGCGTGCTCGATGAGCCGTTCTGTTTGACGGTCGGCTACCTGCTGCCGCACCAGCCCTACGTGGCGCGCAAGGCGGACTACGACCGCTACTGGGGCAAGGTGCCGCCGCCGACCCATCCCAATCCGCCCAGCGATCCGCATCCTTACATCGGCTGGTGGCGCGAGCAATGTGGGCTGGACAAAGCTACCGACGATGAGATCATGCGCTCCCGCACGGCGTACTGGGCGCTGGTGGACCGCATGGACGCGATGATCGGGCAGATCCTTGATGCTTTGGAGGCGAACGGCCTGGCGGACGACACCTTGGTCGTTTATACCTCCGACCACGGCGACCAGGTAGGCGAGCACGGCCTTTGGTTCAAGCAGACCTTCTACGAGGGGTCGCTCCGCGTGCCGGCCATATTCTCCTGGCCCGGCAAGCTGCCTGAGGGCACGCGTTTCTCGCAGGCGACAAGTACGGTGGACGTGGTTGCCACCATGCTGGACGCCCTCGGCGCGGCGCCGCTGCCGCAAGGGCGGGGCGACTCGCTGCTGCCCGTCCTGCGCGGCGAGGACGCTAAGTGGAAAGACCTTGCCCTGGCGGAATACGCTCCCCACGGGCGTTTCCAACGCATGGTGCGGCGGGGTCCCTGGAAGCTGAATTTCTACCTGGGCGAGCCGACGCAGCTCTTCAATCTGCAGGATGACCCCCTCGAAACAACAGACTTGGCCGGAGACCCGCAATACCGTCACATCCAAGAGCAACTGCTCTCAGAGGTGTACGCGGGCTGGAATCCCGACCACATCGCCCGCCGCCTGGAGCAGAAAGCGGCCGACCTGGAACTTATGGTGCATTGGACCCGCCACGTGCGGCCGCCGGAGCCGTACCATTGGCCGCTCACTGGCGAGATGAATTATCTGGACGACTACGACGGCCCGGACAAGGATACGCGCGAGTTTGCCGATCCGCTGTAGAGCGCAGGCATACAGGGCGCGCGTAGCCCTTTCTGCGCTTGCAAGCGGGTTCGCACTCTCACTCTGAAGCTCAAGTGCGAACTCGTAGGGGCACGATATATCGTGCCCCTACGAACCACAGGCGGTTTTGCCGCTCCGTCGTTTCACCGCTAAGCAATCACACGGCCGAACCTCACTTCAAGCGAAACAGGGGAGTCTGTCATTCCATGCCTGACGGGCAGTGTTCGCTAGGATGCACCCTAGACCCCTCGCTGCGTTCGGGGTGACACGGGTGACTTTCATTTGATGTGATTTGTGTACACCAAGACGTCTTGGCAATGGGCCTAGCCCGTGCTATACTACTTGCGCCAAGGCAGGTATGACACGTGAGGGTGTTTGATACACTGAATTGGCAGTGCAGTGCAGTGATTGTATTCCTACTACGGTTTCAAACACAGGAGGAGACCGATGGAGACCCGATTGACACGCAGAATGCTCATTGGCACGGCGGGCGCGTTTAGCGGCGCAGCCCTGTTTGCCGCCTGCGCCACGGGTGGCGCAATGGCCCCGGCGGCTGATGCTCCGGCCGATGATGACATGGGCGAGGCCAAAGCCGAAGAGATGATGGGCCCCTCCGAAGTGAAGTTCTGGACGTACCAGGACTTCCTGCTGGAAGGCCACATAGGCAACGACCTCCTTAACGAGTTCCAGGAAGCGAATCCCAACGTCGACCTGGCGCTCACGCCGACTCACATCGGCAGCGGCAGCAAGGAGAAGCTCATTACCGCGGCGGCGGCCGGCGCCCCACCTGACGTCTTCTACATGGACCGCTATCTGGCGGGCCAGCTCTCCGCGCCGGGATTCCTCTTGAACCTGAACGACCACATCAAGGCGACCTCAGCGTTTAGCTGGGACGACGTATGGCCCAAACTGCGGGACGACTGCACGTGGAAGGGCAACATCTACGGTGTGGGACTGCACACCGATGCTCGCACGTACATGTTCAACGCCGACCACTTTATCGAAGTGGGCCTCGATCCGGAAAGTCCACCCACCACCTGGGACGAGCTTGAATCGGCGACGCTCAAGCTCCACAAAGCGGGGCAGGACGGCGTGATCGAGCGACTTGGCTATTCCACCGGCCCTCCAGGCAACCCACCGGTCGGCTTGCAGTGGTACATCCACTTCTGGCAGCAGGGCGGCGAGTATCTCACACCCGACAACAAGATGGTCAACTTTGACAATGATAAGGGCGTGACCGCGCTCAAATTCATGATCAACATGGTCGACCTTTGCGGCGGCAACGTGCGGATCGATGAGTTCTTGGGCCAGCAGCGGCCCGACCGTAATGATGCCTTCACCACCGGTGGTGTCTCGCAGATGATCGGCGGCCACTGGTATGCTGCCACGTATCGCAAGGCGTGGGAATCGGCGATCAACTTCAAATCGGCTCCAATGCCGCTCCCGCCGGATGGCGTGGCAACTAACTACCAGGGCGGCTGGGCGCTGGCACAGCCACAGGGCGCTGCCAATGCCGAAGGGGGCTTCTCCCTCATCGAGTTCTTCCTGGGTGAAGACGTGAACCTGCGCTGGTCCATTGGCGCCGGTGACTACATCCCCGCGCTGCAGTCAGCTTCATTCGGCGGCTACCTGGACCAGGTGCCTGAGGCTGAGGCCTACCTGGCAGAGTTGGAGCTCGCCAAGTGGGTGCCGGTTATCCCCGGTAACGATGAGATCATCGGCATCAACATCGATATCTGGTTCAGAGCCTATGCCAAGGAGATCACGCCCGAAGAGGCCAACAGGGAGCACGCTGACCGTGTGCAAGAGGTCCTCAACGCGCACGCCGACCAGCTCTAGGCAGCAGGAGTACGCAGTGCAGCAGTCGCCCACGAGAAGTAGGCGAGACTTCTGCCAACATTGAGCAGAGCTGAATTCTATGCCGTTCACCCTGAAGATGATTCTGGGTGAGCGGCATGGTGATTCTTTACGGCGCGCTGCGTGGCGAGGTTAGAGAAGATGCGGGGGACAAGCCCCCGCGCTACACATTGTGGTGGTGTGCTCTGTCTGCGTCTCTGCCTTGTGCCACTCTTGTCCGTCACTTGTATGTTGAAAGAGGCGTACGAGTGAGCGAATGTACGTAGGAAACACGAGGGACGCGTGGTCCGTCATTCCCGCGAGAGTTCGCCCCCGTGCGGGGGCGCGGAATCCATCTTTTCTTAGGCTGAGGCAAGAGCCAGTGTAGATTCTTGGCAATCCGGGACCATTCTTGAATTCAAAGCATGAGCTAATGCGGCAAGAGGTCCATTCCCTGTAAACCTGGAAGAGTGTTCTCATACATGCAATCACCCTGCGTCTACACACTTGCAAACAACCCCAAAGGCACTCTCTACATTGGCGTGACATCGGACCTCGTCAAGCGAGAGTGGCAGCACAAAAATGACTTGGTGGAGGGATTTACAAAGAACTATGCTGTTCACCGGTTAGTCTGGTATGAGCAGCACGAATCCATGGACAGTGCCATCAAGCGCGAGAAAGCACTCAAGAAGTGGAACCGGGCGTGGAAGATCGAGTTGATTGAGAAGACTAATCCAAATTGGACGGACTTGTACGACGAAATCCATTGAGATGGATTCCCGCGAAAGCGGGAATGACGACAAGAATTGCCGCCCGTCCGCATGAGGGTTTCGCCCAAGGAACGCAACCGTTCCGTCGAGCGAAGAATAGGCTGCTGTGCCATTCAGCGGGAGAGTGATTCCGGGTGGACGGCAAGGGTTCTGTATTGGATGGGTGTATGGATAATAACGGAAATCCCCGAGGATCAGGGCCCTGCGCTACATTGGTGAAGGACGATTCTATCGGGGTATCTGCTTGTTGCCGCTTTAGCTTGTCATTCCCGCGAAAGCGGGAATCCATCTTGTCTTTGGGTGGGGCACGAGACCGTAACAAGATTGAGTGATACGCTGTTAATCAATGCATTGGCAATCCGAGTTTCACACGTCTACGGTAGAATCTAGCGGAAGCACCTTTTGAAAGTCCTCCATGATGAAATCACCTTGCGTCTACATACTCGCGAACAACCCCATAGGCACACTCTACATTGGCGTGACATCTGATCTTGTCCAACGGGTCTGGCAGCATAAAAGTGACTTTGAAGAAGGGTTCACGAAAGATTACGGTGTGCATAGATTAGTGTGGTATGAGGTACATGAAACTATGGAGAGTGCAATCGCCAGGGAAAAGGCGCTCAAGAAGTGGAACCGGGCGTGGAAGATCGAGTTGATTGAAAAGACTAATCCCAAATGGACGGACTTGTACGACGAAATCATCTAAGATGGATTCCCGCTTTCGCGGGAATGACGGATTGACTGCCGATCTCTGATGCATACGATGATTCTCGGAGCCAACTCTTGGTTGACCAAGCCTTTGAAACCTCCACCACCCTTCCCGCCCTTGGCGGCGTGCGTTTCCATTGCCTGCGCGCCACGGACGCAGACCTGCTCTACACGTTTTTCCAGATGCTCGGCAAGCAGACCCGCGCCTGGTTTCGGCCCCATACGCCGTGGACGTATGCCGTAGCGCAAGACCTGGCGGCACAGGCTGAAGACCCGGATTTTATTAGATTTCTTGTGCTCGCCAAGAAGGACGGAAAAGACGAACCGGCGGGGTATGGCTTCTTCGAGAATCTGCAGTCCGCACGGCTGGTTCTCGGCATTGCGGTGGCCGACGCCTACCAGGAGATGGGGGTTGGACAAGCAATCATGCAGCACCTGAAGGATGTTGCACGTCAATTGGGCAAAAGGCGTATCATACTCACTGTGGATGGCGACAACCTGCGGGCGCAGCATGTCTACACGAAGATGGGCTTTACCATGACGCGGTTGATACCGGGGAGTTCCCACAACGCCCGTGAGATGGAGTGCAGGCTGAAAGCGACTTCGTGACGCATTGGCAATGGCGTCCTCCCTCCCCCCTGGATTCCGGGTTTCGCCGGAATAGTAAATGTCAGGTAATTCGTTGACAGATTTGAGAACAAAAGCAGCTGAACGCAGTACTCTACATGAACAGTACACATGTCATTCCGAACGGAGCGCAGCGAAGAGAGGAATCTAAGATGTTGAGCCTATTGGGCGACACGTTGCATGGGCCCTAGATTCCTCGCTCCGCTCGGAATGACATGATCTGTCAACACTGTCAATTT
>JAPOQA010000019.1 GCA_026710945.1 Chloroflexota bacterium | reverse complement strand
CTACCTTAGGACGGTTATAGTTACCGCCGCCGTTCACCGGGGCTTCCCGTCGGGGCGTGAACCCCTCTAGTTAACCTTCCGGCACCGGGCAGGCGTCAGCCCCCATACATCAGCTTTCGCTTTCGCGGAGACCTGTGTTTTTGTTAAACAGTCGGTTGGGCCTCTTCAGTGCCACCGCAACTCGCTTCCCGGCGCAAGGCCGGTGCACGCGTCGCGGTACCCCTTCTCCCGAAGTTACGGGGCTAATTTGCCGAGTTCCTTAGCAGAGGGTCTCCCGCTCACCTTGGGACTTTTACCCCCGCCCACCAGTGTCGGTTTGCGGTACGGGCGCCCATATCCTGGCTAGAGGCTTTTCTTGCAGGCTGGGCTCAAAGAAATCGCCGTTGACTTTCGTCGCGGACTCTCCATCGCTTCTCGGCGTTTGGAATGGAGCAACGGATTTTCCTATCGCTCCCGCCTACCAGCTTGGACGTGTATAGCCAAAAAACACGCTTCTCCTACCCTGCCCGGTCCCCCCTTCGCTCATAACGAACCTGGGCGGTTCCGGAATATCAACCGGATGTCCATCGCCTACGCCATATTGGCCTCGGCTTAGGCCCGACTAACCCTCAGAGGACGAACCTTCCTGAGGAAACCTTGGGCTTACGGTGAGCCGGATTCTCACCGGCTAACGCTACTCATGCCGACATTCTCACTTCCCTGCGCTCCACCCGTCCTTTCGGTCGAGCTTCTCCGCCCAGGGAACGCTCCCCTACCCAGCGGCTACTCCCGAAGGAGCGCCACTGCCCTAGCTTCGGTACCAGACTTGAGCCCCGTTAAATTTTCGGCGCCAGACGGCTTGACCAGTGAGCTGTTACGCACTCTTTAAAGGATGGCTGCTTCCAAGCCAACCTCCTGGCTGTCCGGGCTATCCGACATCCTTTCCCACTTAGTCTGAATTTAGGGACCTTAGCTGAGGGTCTGGGTTGTTTCCCTTTTGACGATGAAGATTATCCCCCACCGTCCCACTCCCAGGTAACATGTATACGGCATTCGGAGTTTGGTTGGGTTTGGTAACCGTTTTGGCCCCTAGCCCATCCAGTGCTCTACCTCCGCAACACTCTAACCTGAGGCTGCACCGCAATGCATTTCGGGGAGAACCAGCTATATCTGAGTTCGATTGGCATTTCACCTCTAGCCACAGCTCATCCCCCAGATTTGTAACTCTGGTGGGTTCGGGCTTCCACGAGATATTACTCTCTCTTCACCCTGGCCATGGCTAGCTCACTCAGTTTCGGGTCTACTCCACGCGACTGAATCGCCCTGTTAGGACTCGCTTTCGCTACGGCTCCGGTCCTCCGACCTTAGCCTTGCCACGCATAGTAACTCGTCGGCTCATTCTCCAAAAGGCACGCCATCAGGCATTCCGTCCTATAATGCGGGCTTAGCGTCCCCGCGCGCCGCACTTTCCGAAGAAAGCGCTTTGCGTAGGCACGCCGACCCAGCAAGACGGCATAGCCCTCTGACTGCTTGTAAGCGTACGATTTCAGGTTCTATTTCACTCCCCTCCCGGGGTTCTTTTCACCTTTCCCTCACTGTACTCGTTCACTATCGGTCGCCAAAGGTGTTTAGCCTTGGGAAGTGGGCTCCCCAGTTTCCCACAGGGTTACACGTGTCCCGTGGTACTCAGGCACAGCAACGAGAGAGCCGTGGTTTTCGTGTACGGGGCTATCACCCTCTCTGGCGGGCCTTTCCAGGACCTTCTACTAACCACAGCTTTTCTCCAACTCTCCGAACCCCTTGCAGGGGGTTCAATTGCGGCCTACAACCCTCACACTGCAACGGCTGCAACCTATCACACAGCGTGAGTTTGGGCTGTTCCCCTTTCGCTCGCCACTACTCAGGGAATAATCTCTTTTCCTCGCCCTACTAAGATGATTCAGTTCGGGCGGTTCCCTCCACATGCCTATGAATTCAGCATGCGGTGACGAGGCATCACCCTCGCCGGGTTTCCCCATTCGGGTACCTGCGGATCAAAATCTGCTGACGACTCCCCGCAGCTTTTCGCAGTCAACCGCGCCCTTCTTCGGCCTTTGGCACCAAGGCATCCATCGTACGCCCTTAGTAACTTAGCCTGCTTCTAATCGGCAAAATTGAAGTTCTGCTTGCGCAATATTCACTTGTTAATGTACCGCCCCATCTCTAGGGCGCATCCCCTAATGTACCAAACATCGCACAACGGTGTCAAGGAACACGTGCCGGTCGTGATGACCTCTTGCAACCCGTTGCCTTGCGCATTTCGCGACCCATCGTCAGTGTTCACGGCCTGCCGCTTCGCCCGTTCGTGCTGAGGATGCTGCGCCAAGCCCCTTTCGAAGCACAAACAGACGCCATCGTGACACACGCAGCAGGATGTCTCGCAATTAAAAATCCTTCACTTCCGCGGACGCCGGAAATCCATTCACCCCCTGGATACCGCTAACGTCGGTTTCCAGGGGGTGATGTTCGCCGCGCTCAGACTGAGAATAAGCGGGTTGGACTACCTAAAGCCTGAACTACCGGCTGTAGCCGGAGTCCGGCCGCTCCTTTTGCGCGGTCTGCGTCAGGTAATCCAGCAGGTAGCTGAAGTCCTTGTACGACGTCAAATCGCCCAACTGCCGGTCCAGTGACCAGAGTTCATCCAGCAAAATTGCCAGATCGCGGTCCACCGGCGACTCCGCGAAGTCCAAATTGCTGTAGCGGTCCGCTGCCAGAGCAACAATTGAACCAAATTGCAGGAACGCCGCAGCCCGGGCATTCTCCAGCGCGTCGCTCGTGCTCAGCAGCGTGGCGTGCTGGCGGTTGGATTCGCCAGAAGAAGGCGTCACCCAGCGTATCTCCACCTCACCGAGCCTGGCGGTATCCCGCCGGCCTGCGTCGGTGAGCTGCAATTCAAAGAACACCGTGGTAGCCGCCCCCGCCGGAATCTCCGCGAACTCCTTGCGCGCCTCGGTGAAGGACTCGTCAGAAGTAACGCGGTTCTCGTAGCCGACTATACGCCACACCGCGACCATGTCCGGGTCCCACGTCACCTGGGCGCGGGTCTGGTCGGCAAAGGGGATGGAGAGTGCGAGCCAGTTTTCGCGGCTAAACGTCGCCCTGGCTTGCTCCACCGTGCTGAGATAGCGGTACCAGCCATTGCCATGCTGCGCCAATTGCTCGAGCAGGTAGTCGTTATAGTTCTCTATGCCGACGCCAATGGTGATGAGGCGCAACGGATTGGTGTCGTCACGGTCTTCCGCCGACTCCAAAATGGAGAACGGGTCGGTGGCGTCCACGTTCGCTACACCGTCCGACATGAGAATGATGTAGTTGTACGCTTCGGGACGCTCGCGCCGGATGCGGTCGGCAAGCTGCACGCCCAGATCGAGACCGGCCTGCACGTTCGTGGAACCATGCGGCTCCAGCAAGTCGATTGACCGCCTCACGGCGCGGTCATCCGGTTCCCGGTGATCGACCGTCAGGTTATCGAGCACGCGGGTGGTGAAATGGACCACGGCAATGCGGTCCTGGCCGCGCAAGCTGCGCCGGATACTCTCCGCAGCTTCACGGGCAATGGCCACGCGATCGCCCTCGCGCATCGAACCCGAGGCATCGAGCACCAGGGTTACATTGAGCGGCGTGTCGTCGTAGGCGAGGTCCGCGGCCTGGAAGGCAATACGCGCCAGGTGCAAGCCACTGTCCAGGGGATGCCGGATGACGTCCGTAGCGATGGCAAAGCTATCATCGCGCAGCGGCAGTGCGTAGTCATAGTTGAACGCGTTGATCCATTCTTCTGCTCGCACGGAATCCGGCTCCACCCGATACGCCGCGCGCGCCCAGTTAAGGGCCAAATGGAACGACGTGCGGTCGGTATCCAGGCTGAAGGTAGCAACCGCGTCGCGAACCGTATTAACAAATGTGGCGCGTGGATAGTCTTTAAACGTGGTCGCGCCCGCGGTCTGCTGCGGCGGCCGGACTGCCGGTTGGCTTGACGTTGATTGAGACGACTGGCTTCTGGATGCTGGAGCCTCAGCCTTTGCCGCAGGTGCACGCTCGGCAGCAGGAGCTTCTTTAGCCTCAGCTTGAGGCGCGGCCTGCCTCTCTTCTGCCTGAGACTCTTCCATTGCCGCTGATGGCGCCGTAGCCGCCGCTCCGCACGCAGCAAGCAAGAGCACACCCGCAAGCAACACCACAATCGACTTCAGAATTCTCTTCATCACAGTTTCTCCTCGTTGTCCTTTGCCCCACAGCACTGTACCGCCAATTCGTATAGAAAAAGGCGTAGCTGGGGACAATCTGTGGAGACAAGCATCAGCACGAACGGTTCCCGCGAGAGGTGACGAGAGAGGAAGGTAAACGCCAACAAAGCCGGACACAGCCAGCTTTCCACGAGACAAGCAATCAAGACCGGACGGCAGCGCCACCCAGTTCCCAAGCTACTTTCTGTTTGTCGGCATTCAGATTAGAGGGACGATACAACCTTCTATAGACATGCGGGACCTGAAATCGTGCTTTAGGTAAGAAATACGCGGTAATATGAGTCGTTCAAGTCGCTAGGCCCTCCTCCTTCCATGCGTTGCATGGACACCATACGCGAGCACCACCCCTGGCTCGCACGCGCCCTCTAATTGCCTTTCAAGTACAACCAATTCACAACAGAGAGTAGCATTGGATGGGACTGTACTGAATAAACCAACTAGACAATCGGAGCTCGTAATATCAATAGTAGGTGAATATCCGAGACTTGTCTAGACCTTTAAGCACATTCATTGCTATGGCATGCCCGACATGGAGAGGTCAAAAGGCTGCATGGTCGCCACCCAGCCACCGGTACGGGCGTGGGTAGAGCGCCAGCGAGCGGTCCTCCAGCGGCAGCGTGAGGGGTACCGACCCCCACAGGGCCGAGTATTTTGCGGCAATCGCGGCCTCGAGGGACTGGCGCAGGTCGTGGCCTGATACAGCCATCTCGGTGCCGTTTTCAACGGCCGAGATGAATGACAAAATCGAGCTTGCAAGGTAGCTATACTGCGGCCAGACGCATGGCGTGAACTTTCGGTCGGACTTGACCCGCGCGCCATTTGCATCGAACCCCTGATAGATGTCCATCTCGTCGCCCCAGTCCCAGCGCAGGAGCGCATTCTCAGTCCAGACGTCGACGCCGCGATACGGAGTTGGCTCGCCGAAAATAGGCGCCTCGATGCCGGTGCTCAGGGTGAACCGGCCGTTGATAATAAGGCCGGTGTCGTCGTCCGCTTCCAGGGCTTCTTGCGGCTTGCCCCACGCAATCACCTCGGTGATCTCGGCCTGCGTGAGCAGCCTGAGCACGGCGATGTGCTGGCAGCCGCCGCCTGAAATCTCACCGCCCCATGCATGCACGGTTGCGCCCCGTATCTCGCCAAAGTCGCCGCGCCGCAGCCAGCTCGCGGCCTCTTGAATATCTGTACGGGCGCTTTGCAGATTGCCACCGTGAAAAACGACGCCGCGTTCCGCGCAGGTGTCAATCATCGCGTCCACTTCGGAGAGCCGGGCGCCAATTGGCTTATCGGTGGATACGCCGCGCACACCCGCCTGGGCCGAGGCAATCACCGCGTCCTTGATGAACTTGCCGGGGAGAACAGTGACCGCGAGATCGGGGACTTCGCCTAGCTGCCCATACATCTCCTCGGCGTCCTTGTACAGCGCCTTAACGCCGAACTGCTCACCGACGGCCTTGCGCCGCTCGTCATTGTATTCGGCAATAGCAACGATCTCAGTATTGTCGAGCAAGCTATAGAACTTCGCGTACTCTTGGCCCATCCGACCACAGCCGATGATTGCTACCCGTAACATCTCGTCTGTCATGATTCCCTCAATCCCATTTCGGTAATCTGACACCTATACGCTTGAGGCAGATGAAAAGCTACGAGAAGTGGCGGGGCTTCCGTAGCGGAGCCGGACAGTGGATGCGGTGTTAGGTTGCTGGGAAACGAACTTGGTGGAGGGCATCGGCGACTTGTCTCAAACTATCTACTACGCCATCCAGTATTTCCGGATACTCAACGTCTCTCTTTAGCGTGACCGGGGCCCATTGAGAGTCCTGCATGCGCAATGCGTCCAGTACCGCGGAGGGCTTATCTTGCAGATAGTCGTAGCAATTTACCCACAAAGGAGTTTCACCAGTTCTTTCAAATTGCTCGACGTTGATGCCAAACCACACAACCGTCCCACGAAGACCGACATAACGACCGTAGCCGTACTCACGAGGAGTTCTATTCAAGCCTTTCCGGCTGGCCCACTCCTGCTCAATCCCCCTTTCGGTAGCAGCGTCAATGAGCCGCTTATACTGACGTAGGCGCATTTCCGAATCCAAGCCGGCTTTCTCGTCTCGACCGATTGGCTTGAACGCTCCGGCATCGGCGTACTTGGCTAGGCTGCGCAGTTGGCGAATTTCAGTTTCGACACCAGCCTCAGCATAGTCTCTGGTCCTGGCCGCCATGCTATCGAGAAGACTTCCCCAACTTACGATCATCACGTGCTTCTGCGTATCCCCCACACGCACACATCTCCGCTCTGATTCGACCTCCACTAGAGTGCTGAACTCCTGGCTAATCCGTCCCTGCAACTGCGGCCAAAGCGACTGAACTCGCTCCTCCGGTACCAGGAACATCAGGAGCGCCGGACCATCATCCGGGAGCACTCCAATGTATCCGTTGGGCTGATTATCTGTGAGGCCTGCCCAGAACTTCACCTCGATGAGCACTCGTTCCACGCCAGTTTCGTCGAATCCCACTAAGTCCGGACGCGCTCCATCCTCTTGAGTCACCTGCGTCTTTACAGTTGTGACCGCGTTTACACCTCGGACACCGGACTGAATGACGTCGTTCAAAGCCACCCCGCAGGCGTCTGAGTGATCGAAAATGTGGCGCAATGCTTCTGTCGCGATGTTCTCCGTGTTTCCAGGGAAGCTGGAAACCAGGTACGCGAGCAGAGTATCGTTGTCGGGCATCGAACTCTCCCTCAGCTCTGATGGGCCGGATTCGCTGGGTAGTCCTCCGGCTTGCCTGTGTCACCGGGCTGGATGACGAAATCGCGGCGGTCCCGGTAGAGACGTGCGCGGTTCAGGACGTAGTCCACTCCAGGTTCCAGGTCATCCCAATGGGTCATCAACCAGTATTTGTGGTCGCCGATGAACAGATAGGTGTTGTTCATGCGAAAGAAGCGGCACGCCACGCCCTCTCCAGCGCGGAAGCGCTCGCAGACGGCCTCCAGCAACTCCTGCTGACCGTCCGTCTCGATCAGTACGTACTCGTGGGGCCACGTATCCCGGTAGGTAACCGCCTCCCGCCAGGGCGCGCGGGCTATCAACTCCGTAAGCTTTAGTGTCATTTCCTAGTGGCTCCCTAATTCTCTATGGAGAAGCCGCGCAGTTGGGCCGCAGGAAACTCCGTTTGCCGGAATTGACCAGTGCAAACGCAACGTCATTGAACGCCGCGCACGCAACACCTCTCGCCACAGCTTGGTGGTACTTTACTCAAGCTGGCTATGATGGGCAACAAGTAGGTCTGCGCGTGAAGGGGTGTCCGGAGTTCTTCTCGCCTGGAGGAAACTTTGCGAAACACCTTCCCCTTGATGGAAGAGGGCCGGGATAGGGGTGGAAAGAATTGACGTATAGCTCTGCACGGGCAATGCCGACGCCGAATGCCAATGCCTCTGGATTCCGGCTTTCGCCGGAATGACGGGTTATGCAAGGGTATCCGTCGGAATGCCGGAGTTCGAGGTGGGGGGGGGGGATTTGCCTGTCGGCTCATGACCAGAAGCCGGCCTACACCGCCAACCGGAACCTCAATGCGAAGGTTCTCGGCTTTCTCTAGCTTGGTGGACCCGATCGGGGTCGAACCGACGACCTCGTGAATGCCATTCACGCGCTCTCCCAACTGAGCTACGGGCCCGCATTCGACTATAATTGTAGCATCGAACGAGGAGTCGCGTAAACGTAAGCCAGCGGGCTAATGACTAAAGGAGTCCACTGATGGCTACCTACCGCGTTGGTATCGTCGGCTGCACCGGCATTGCCAGTCAACCGGCTCGATCGCTGTCTCATCCCATTTACGGCGTTGCCGCGCCGCATTCGCATGCCGCGGGCTACAACTGCGTGCCCGCGACGGAGGTCGTCGCGGTGTGCGACCTGCTGCCCGACCGCACGCAGGATTTTGTTTCCAAGTGGCAACACCGGTGGCCGGGAATCACCCAGCACCAAGACTATCGCGAGATGTTGGCACGCGAGAACCTCGACATCGTCAGCGTGGTGACCGGGGACGACCGCCACGCCGACATCACGGTGGCCGCGGCGGAAGCCGGTGCACGCGCCATCTTCTGCGAAAAGCCGCTTGCCACCAACCTCGCCGACGCCGACCGCATGATCGCGGCCGTTGAAAAACACGGCGTCTTCCTGTCCGTCGATCACAGCCGCCGCTGGCAGCCCCAGTGGTACGAGGCGCGTGCAGCCATCCGCAACGGCGCCATCGGCCCCGTGCGCACGATTGTCGCCAAGCTCGGTGGCGCCCGCGCCATGCTCTTTCGCAACGGCACGCACCTGACGGACGCGATTTGCTTTTTCGCCGATGGTGAGCCGGCGTGGCTGACAGCCCGCTATGACGACCGCTTTGCGGACTACGGCCCGCGCTACGCCGGCGACGGCGGACACGATCCCGCCACCGACCCGGGCATTTGCGCCTTCTATCTCTTCTCGAACGGTGTACGTGCCTTCTACAGCGGCTCGCAAGGGGTCGCCACTGGTTTCGAAATTGAGGTCTTGGGAGAGACCGGCCGAATCCGCTTGGGCAATGCCGTTTCCGCCACAATCGAGACCGCCGACGGCGTGCAGGCGCTGGAGCCGGCTACGGCCGCGGTCTCCGGTAGTGCCGCCGCGATCGAAGAACTCATCGCGCTGGTTGAGGGACGTGGTACGCTGCCTCAGATTTCCGGTCCCTACGACGGACGTCGCGTGACAGAAATCCTCGTCGCTGCAGTGCAGTCCGCCGCCCAGGGCGGGGCGCCGGTCACATTCCCAGTCAAAGAATAAGAGAACTCTCCTAACCGGTGAGGTTGCCGGAGGCTGGAGGCCAAATCGCGGCAGTTTTGACCTTGAAGTACTGTCACCGTACAATGCAGAACGTGTAATCTCTGCTTAGTAAAGTGGACGAATATTCTTGTGGCTTTAAGGAAAGGAACACAATGTCACCGGAAGATAAACTCAAAGAGTTGGGACTCGAACTCCGAGCGCCAAATGCACCCATCGCTAACTATGTACCGTGGGTGCGCACTGGCAATCTGATCTACCTGTCGGGTCAGGGCCCCAATCGCGCGGGCGACGCTGAAGCCACCGTATACGACGGCAAATTGGGCGAGCGCTACGGCATCGAGGAGGGCTACGAAGCGGCCCGGCAAACCGCCTACAATCTCCTCTGCGCGCTCCAGGCCGCGACCGGCGACCTCAGCAAAGTATCGCGCATTGTGAAGGTCCTCGGCATGGTAAACAGCGCGCCCGACTTTGCCGATCAGCCGAAAGTGATCAATGGCTGCTCCGACCTCTTGGTAGAAGTCTTCGGCGACAAGGGGAAGCACGCCCGGTCAGCGGTGGGCATGGGCGCACTGCCGAACAACATCCCTGTCGAGATCGAGTTTATTGCAGAAGTAGAAGACTAACAGCACTGCAAGAGGACCAACATCTCCGTGACGGAGACCTTTGCATAAACCTTGCCGGTGCGGGAGTGTCCCCTCCTCCGGCGGAGACCTTTGCATATCCCTTGCGGGAGGGGAATGTCCCCTCTCCCGCCGGAGACCCCTGCAAAATCCATGTGGAAAGGAGATTGTCCCCTCTCCCTTGACGGGAGAGGCTTAGGATGAGAGGGAAAGTGCTCTGAGCACGAGCATCTTCTTGACCGGATTGGTTCTAATATGATTGACTGTACAAGTTTTACGATTAGCAAAGCAGATAAGACCCCTCACCCCGGCCCTCTCCCCAAGGAGAGGGAGTAAATCTTGCTCCTCTGGCCGGGGATATGCAAATGTCTCCCGGAGGGAGAGTACGTCGCAGTTCCGGTCCCCTCTCCTGGGGGAGAGGGTTAGGGTGAGGGGGAAAGTCCCCGCAGTCTGGGAGTCTATCCCCGTTATCGCACTCATGCGTATCGGTCTTGCCGTTAAGGAGGAGAGGTTGAGCAGAATTCCCCTCACCCCGGCCCTCTCCCCCAGGAGAGGGAGTGCCCCTGCTTGAAAGTGGCGTTATGCAAAGGTCTCCCCAGGGAGAGGGACGTTTGTTCGCCTGTAGGTGGGTTCGCAAGGTTCTCGTGACGGTAGTGTGGAATCTCCCGGAAACGCGGGCTTAGAGCCTGTGCTTGGCTTTCCATCGCGAGGCAAACCGCTATTTCACCACTGTTCTTAGCTGGTACGCTCCCTGAGAGGAAGTTGCCAAAGTCAGCAAGAACCGTTCGTGCTGAGGGCTGCGCGCGGCCCCTGTCGCAGTACAAACGGGTTTGGATTGGGGGTCACTATCATCCGATCACCCTTTGACACGCACAGGGCGAACGGACGGCAAGTGCGCGACAGCACCTTTGCAAACACCCACTTAGGCGTTCAATACAACAGGGGTCAGAGTTGGCAAGTGCCCGATTTGTTCGGCTCGCAAGGGAAGCCGGTAGTAGCAGAGACCGCATTCAGGCCACCCTTAAAATGTGAGCGCGGGCATGGCTGAACCACAGAATCGCACCACAGCGACTATGCGACTAGACCGTCTCCTCGTCGAAAAGACTTTCTTCCCAAGCCGCGAAAAGGCCGCCTATGCCATTCGCGCCGGCGGCGTCCAGGTAAATGGCCGGACGGTAACCAAACCGGCTGCTCCGGTGAATTTCGACGCCCAAGTCTTCGTTGATACGCAGAGCACGCTCCGCATTGGACGCGGCGAACACAAACTTGCAGGGGTGCTGGAAGAGTTTGGCATAGACTGCGCCGGGAAGATAGCCCTCGATGTGGGCAGTGGCGCCGGCGGCTTCACGTGGCAACTCCTACAACAAGGCGCGAAGCGTGTCTATGCGGTTGACGTAGGCGCCAATCAACTTCATCACGAACTACGGGCAGATCCCAGGGTTGCGGCCTACGAACAAACTGACGTGCGCGGCCTGACCGCATTCTCGGAGCCACCGCACGTTGCCGCGGTAGACGTCTCTTTTATCTCGTTGCGCCTCATCTTGCCCCATGTGTGCACGCTTACCCGCGCTGACGCAGACATTGTGGTTCTCCTCAAACCGCAGTTTGAGGTGGCAACCATTGAACTGACGAAAGGCGGATCCATTCACAATCGAGAAACGCAGCGCGCCATTCGCCATGCTTTTGTCGATTGGTGCGCTGCAAACGACCTGGTGGTCAAGGGCGAAGTAGAGAGCCCGATTCGCGGCAAACATGGCACCCGCGAATTCTTCCTCCATCTCAATCACGCCTCGGTTGCGAGTTTCTTTCCCGCGAAGGAGTCTGGAAGAGAGCGGCAGTCACGTCCATTAGCTTAGAAATAGGCGGCGCAAAGCAGGCGGCAACACTATCAAGCCGGCTCGTCGGCAGAGCCGGAATCCTCAGGTGGGGGGCTCGCCATCAGGACGCTAAATGGATGCAGCTTATGGATGCGGTGGTTTCCGGTATCCGCAACGAATACGCGATTGCGATCGTCAACGGCGACTCCATAGGGATCCGAAAACTGCCCCTGCTGGCCGGCCACCTGGAGGCCCCATTGCGAAAGCGGTTCACCATCGGGTGACAATTCCTGAATGCGGTTGTTCCAGGTATCCGCAACGTAGATTCTGCCGCGCTGGTCTAGGGCAATGCCGCTTGGATTGCGAAACTGACCTGGTTCCTCCCCTTCCTCACCCCATTGTCCGCTGGGTTCACCGTCGGGAGTGAGCTTCTGTACCCTATGGTTTCCGGAGTCGGTGATGTAAACCCACCCTGCGTCATCCAGAGCAACTCCAACCGGTGCGCGGAATTCCCCTGGACCGTCGCCGTGGGAACCCCACATTGCAAGCACCTCGCCGTCAGAGGAGAATTTCTGAATGCGGTTATTGCCGGTGTCGGCAACGTAGATGTTGCCTGTAGAGTCCACTGCAACGCCGTTGGGCGAACGGAATTGGCCGGGCTTTGCGCCTTGCTCGCCCCATTGCGTCAACGGCTGACCTTCTGCGGAGAGTCTCTGAATCCGATGATTGAGCGTATCGGCCAAGAGTACCTGTCCACTTATGTCAATGGTCAAACCGCGCGGCGAACGAAATTCGCCTGCTTTTTGTCCCGTACTCCCCCACTGTGCTAGTGAATCCCCGTCGGCTGAGAACTTCTGCAGGCGATTATTGATCGTATCGACCACATGGACATTTCCCTGCTGATCGATTGCTACGTCATGCGGAGAACTGAACTGACCGGGCCTCGATCCAAGCTCTCCCCAAATCGCCTGGCTGCGGCGACGCTGACTCGACTGGACTCGGCGGACCAATCGGAATGCCCACGCCACCGAGACGACAAAGACTATAGCTGAAAGCGGGAGAATCCATAGTTCGCCAAGCAACAAGGGGAAGTCATACAAACCGTGCAGCACTACCGGAATCACCCACGCCAAACGAGCATAGCGACCCCGGCGCGCGGGATTGAATGCGCTCTGCGCGATGTAGTAACCCATAATGGCACCGAGCGCGCCATGCACCGGCACCGAGGTGAGCCCGCGTACCGCCGCTCCCAGTGCATCTCCTTCCCCCACGTAGGCAATATTCTCCAGCGCGGCAAAGCCAAGCGAAGCGACTACGCCGTAAACCACCCCATCGAAAGGTTCCGCCAGCCGCTTACGCTGGCAGGAGAAATTGGCAAGCACTACGTACTTAAACGATTCTTGGAGAATCGCTGCGCCAAGAAACGCCTGGATAAACAGTACCAGTGGGAGGCTGCCTGTTAAATCGCCCAACACTGGATAGAGGATTGAAACAGGAAAGGCCAATATGATTACCGGCAGCGTGACCACGATTCCCAGACCAAACGTCGCCCAAAGGGTAATGCGGGGTTGGGGAAAATCCGGCCGCGCGTGCAGGAACCAAATCAGAATGAGTCCCGGCACCACTGCGGAAGAGAACATCAAGAGTGGTTGCAATACAGCCTCCCTGGTCTTGTCGCAGCGACTTGCGACCTCATGTTACGCAGGGAAGCTCCGTCACTAAGACTTCGTCCACGCAACTGCGTTACTTTTGCCTTCTGCTCTGAGTCGTGAACGATAGGCCTCCAGCCTACAGACACCTACCAAATGTACTACAGATACTGGTGCAGTATGAAACTAAATGGGAATTGGCTTTGGCAAGATTGGGCTCCGAAGGACCTTATTCCGGCTCCTCCGGACATAGGGTAAGCTGCCAGCTTGCCCTTCTGTACCCGACCGATATGCCTACACTTCCCACCATAGAAATCAGGCAGTCAGGTCAGAGCGCCTCTACGGGTTGAATTCCACCCAGACGGGGCTTGACCACGCTCTCGGACCCCAAGCGGGCGCAACATTGGAGATATGGCTCCGCCAGCCCATGGACTGTTCTACATTGAGATAGTAGAAGTGCTCGCCAGGTGCCGCCTCTTCGTCCGTATGCCGGCCGGAAGCCTGTTGTTCGGTTGCCTCCCACGACCTGATCGCCTCGCCGTCGCGCACCAGCGTGATGGTTGCGGGCAATTCCGTAAGCTGTACATTCCACTGGATTTCCGGCGCGTCCTGAGTTCTGCCTTCGCCTCCCATGAAGACGCCGTTAACCCAAAGCTGAATGCCAATGCGGGAACCGTCGGTCGCAAAACACCGATGCTTCCGCAAGGCATCGAGTATTGCCGTACGACTCAGGTCTTCAGCATAGATGCCGGTCAGACCGCCGCCAGTCCCTGCCGTACGACGATGACCGTCGCTGCAGCCAATGAACCCCAACTTGCGCCCGCTCTTCAGCACTTGGTGAATCTTCTCCCGGTACGCCGGATCGAGCATGTGCACGCGCCAGCCCGAGCAGACCTCCATATTCGTTTCGGTCCACGAGTCTGACAAGAACTCCCAATGCTCGTGATGTGGGTGCAGGATCGCGCCGTACCGTTCAGCATGCGCGGCGAGTGCCGCAAGCGGTTCCCCTTCTACCTCGGTATAGCGCAAGAGCGGCAGTTGCTCTCTTCCGGCTATCACCGTGCGGTGATTCGAAGTCCTAGAGCCGGAAGCACGACTCATCTGCGACCATTCGAACGCCGGCAGCACCAGGAGGTCACTTAAGTGCCTGAAGTGAAGCGCAAAGTGATAGTCCAAATCGTATTCCGATGCCGTAAGACTGAGGAGGTGCTTGTCGTTATCCGAGAACGCCACACAGTCCAACTGAGCTACATCGCGCGCATAAGCTATCAGTTCGTCAACATACCCCTCCGCATCGGCGGAATGAGTCGAGTGGACATGCAAGTCTGCCCAAAAGAGGGTGAGTTCCGGTTCCCTTGTACCTGCTCGAGCATTCTCGCTGCTGATTTGGATTCCCCCGCCAGGCCGGGTATCGGTTCGCGGCCCACCCGGTGAGGCCGGACTCCATCCGAACCACCGCCCTTCGTCGAGGAAGCGAGGTGCATCACCAAGAGTAAGAGCGACCAGGCAAACGTCTTCCACAGATATCTCAGGGGCCACACGCGCAGTTACCCATAGTTCGTTGCGCCCATCAACAGCCTCGTTGGCAACCGGTGTATAGTATCGAGGCCCAACTGCAATAGACCGCGTTTCCTGAACATCGGGAGCAGATTGGCCCTTGGTGGCATCAATATAGCGTCCACAGAGCACGCCCCCTGTCGTGGTGGTACTACCGTTTGGCAGTTCTTTCCGCTCCCAGAGCAACCAGACGCCACCATCCGGGCTTGCAACAACCAATGGCTTACGTCGTCTACCGAGATACCCCCATACGCCCAAGCCCTGCCATTCAAGCATGCCCCAGGCTAAGACTCCGAGGTCCGGCGATCCGTTGGCATCTTCTACAAGCTGCCACTGACCGTCTGCACGCCGCGCCACTCTCGCCACAGGCCACTGGTCGAGCACATTCCCATCGCTTACAACCTCCTGCCTGCAGAGCCACGTGATCCAAGGGTTGTCGTCATTGTCTATCGTGAGGGATGGCACAAGCTGCCAAGCTTCCGCCGTTACCATTTCCGATTCAGCAGCCCGGTCGGTTACGACCTCCCGCGCGCCAATTGATCCATCTTGCTCAACGAAAACACAATAGATTCCGAATTTTCCGTCTATATAGGCATCCCAGGCAACCCAGTAACCGTCGTTGGTAACAGCGACTTCCGGCCGCTGCACCCAACCGGCGGCAGTAGTTATGTCTATGGGATCCGACCAGCCGCTACCCGTGTTGGCGGCGAAACGAACCTTATATGCTCCTGGCGTTGCGGCCTCACACCACACCGCGGCCATGCGTCCTGCGGCAGAATCTGCGTGCAAGGAGACGACAAAACCTTCACTTTCCAGCTTTTGTGGTGTTTCCCACCCCGAAATAGAACGTGTAGACCCGTAAACGGCATAGGTTTCCCAAAGATCCTGGGAAATCCAAACGCTCGTCGGCACGTCCTGCACTAGTCCAATGTAGGGCGAGTGATTCCTACCTTCCTTTGGGGTAACCGTTTCAAGGGGAGTCAGCTCACCACTATGTGAAGCTCGTGCGTAAATGTGCTCTTTGTCTTGCTGGTACCCCTGCCATACAGCCCACACTGTGTTACCGCTGCGCACGGCGTGGGGTGTGTGGCACTCACGGCCATCAAGCTCCGTCGAAAGTACCGTGTGCGCGCTAAAGTTCGTCATCCTATTGCCATGACTTCCAAGGTGTCGGTACCCACATTTCTTGCCTCTCCTACAATAGACCTGTATTCAAGGTGAAGTCTCTCCGCCCAAACCATTACGGCGACCAAACTCTATCTCCACAACACTGGCCGCAGCCATTACCAGCCCCATTTCACAAGGCGCAGCACGGCTATCGGTCGTGCACTCAGTCACGCCTTCTCGGGGCTAATCCCCACTGCCGACCCGGTTCTAGTTTGTTGTAGCATTTATCCGAGGTCCTTCAGAATCTCGTGCGCCGCATTGTGACCGGGCACACCGCTAATCTCGCCGCCCGGATGCTGTCCGGCTCCGCAGAGGTAGAGCCCACCTAAGGGCGCCCGGTAATGAGAAATCTCCGGCAGCGGCCGATTCCAAACCAGGTGCTCGCCGGCATGCTGAACGTGCCAGATGCAACCGTCCGTCAAGCCGTTCTCGCGTTCCAGGTCGAGCGGGGTGCGCAGTTTGTAGTCGCGTATCGACTGGCGAAAGTTCGGCGCACACGCCGTGATTTGGTCGATGAGTCCTTCTGCCACCTGCTCCCGCACGTCGTCCCACGTCCCGTTCCGCAGCTTCCCCGGCGCCGCATAGATCCAGATGGACGCGGTGTGGTACCCCGGCTGCGTAATGCTGTCGTCAACCCCAGACGGTATCGAGAAACTAATCAGAGGTCTGCGCGGGGGACGTCCGGCTTCCAAATCATCGTAACAGGCGGACATTTCCTCACGTGTAAGGCTAATGACCACGGCGCCTTTGCTTGCCTGCTCAGGCTCTCCGTCCCAGGCGGTCCATTGCGGCAACTCAGAAATCACCGCAAGGAATTTATAGCAACTGACGTGCTAGTAAGTCCCTGAATGCGGTGGCGGAAACCGGCGTCCAAGTGCTCTTCGGGCATGAGTCGCAGGAAGGTGCGTTTGGGGTCAAGATTGGAGGCAACGACACGGCTCCGCACTTCGCCGCCATTTGCCAACTGAATGCCAACGACCTTACCGCCTTCTACCAGAAATTCCTCGACCTCGTGGTCGGTATGGATTGTCACACCGGCATCCTCTGCGGATTCTCTGAAGAGTTGGCTCACCACCCCAACGCCACCGCGCACGTAGCCGTTTGGCGGCTTGATGCCTGTTTTCTCATCCGCGGCATTGAGTGATGCGTAAGCAAGCTGAAAGCCCCACGGATTTCTGCCGATAGCGCCCGCTTCATAGCCGAGACGGTTCTTTAAATGACCGTCCGGCAGAAACTCGTCCTGCAGGTCATAAATGCGCGTGGTCAAAGCTTTTTCCAGCACATCGGCCGCGGGTGTTCCAGCGACTTTGGCGCGCACCTCTGCCAGCGTAGGTGGCGGTTGCAGCCGGTAGGGTGAAATCGCGCGCTGCAGTGTGTTCTTGAACTCCCCGTAGCGCCGCTGCCCTTCGCGCTCCGCCGGTGTCAGTTGCAGCGCGCGATTGCGGGGCGAATCGTGGGTGGTCGGCCCGAAGTACGTATTGTCCGGCAGCACCTGGATGCCCTGGCGGGGAATCACCTCCAGGCCGCGTTCGAGGAGGCGGAAGTCCTTATAAATCTTTGGGTGTATACCGTGGACCATATGGGCGCAGGTGGAAAACTTGAAGCCCGGCCACAACTCTTCCGTGATCGCGGCGCCCCCGGTAAAGGGGCGGCGTTCGAATACATGCACCGCAAGTCCGGCACGCGCCAGATAGGTCGCGGCAACGAGACCGTTGTGGCCGCCGCCGACTATTGCTACGTCAATATCACCTGCCACCAAACGCTCCCTCAGTAGTTGAATTTGACTCCGGTCGCGCAATTATTTGCCGTGAGCAAAGTAACCACGTGGCCGGTCTTGGACCTCATTCCATTCCAAGTGATTGGCCACCCACTCAAATGTCATTGTGTCTAGCCATTCACCCAACTGTCATAGTGTTTAGCCGCTCACTCAAATGTCATTCCGAGCGAAGCGAGGAATCTAGGATTCCCATCGAGTATCCCTTCCTCGCTTCGCCCGTTGGACTTGCCAACCGAACCATAGACGAGCGTGCGGGCCGCCTATGAGCAGTTACCTGCTGCTAGCCTAAAGCCCAAGCTCTTTGCGCCAGTCCTCAGCGATAATGTTCATCTGCTCTTCAGCCGTGGCAAGAGCTTCCTGAATGCCCACCTCGCCGTTCCAGATTGAGCCGACCCAACCGCCTGTAAGCACCTCGATGCGCATCTGATCGGAACCGGGCACGCCAAAGCCCAGGGTCGAGGTGCGATATTGCATGTTCTCAGACATGTGGAGCACAAACGGGTCGTTCTCGTGGAATTCCTCGGACAGCGTCGCCGACTTGCGCACCGGCACACGGTCGAAGGTCTTGGTGAACGCCAGCGTGTTTTCGGGCCGCGCCAAGAACTCAAGCAACGCAAAGGACTCTTCCGCCACTTCCGTCCAGCCGGAGACCATATGGATCCAGGCGCCGCCGAGGCTTACTTGGCGCGCCGCATTGGCCGGCAAGGGGAATCCCGTGTACCCAAACTCATAGTCCGGGTCAATCGGGCGAATCTGCTGCTTGCGCTCGGCATACGTCATGTAGATGCTGGCGCACTTCGCATTGACGAGCGCTGCACCCCGATCTCTGCCGGAGGGCCGTGCTGATTCTTGGAATTCCTTGATGGCAGCGAATCCATCCTGCAGGTCCCACAACCGCTTAACGAACGTAAAGGCTTCAATACCCTCAGGTGTATTGAAGGTCATCTTGGTGCGGTCATCGTTCGTACGACTACCGCCAAGCTGCAATAGGGGGAGCATGAAGAGCCACGTGCCGTTTGAGCCCCAGTCCGGCGGAAAACCCGCGACCGTAAGCTTGCCAGCAGCGTCTTTCTGCGTCGTCTTTTGAATGGCTTCCTCAAATTCGTCCCACGTCTGCGGTCCGACCGCCGGGTCCAGTCCGCCATTGAGATAGAGATCGATGTTCATATAAAGCACGCGCATGTCTGGGCCGTACGGCATGCCGAACACCCGGCCGTCGCGCCAGATTACTGGCTCCATCAAGCCTTCCCAGACGTCGTCCATATCCAGGGCGGTAGCCTTGATGTAGTCATTCAGGTGCAGGACGGTGCCCTGCAGTCCCCGGTCAATCGGCGTGCCTTCGCCGCCGGTCACCACGTCATACGGAATGTTCCCGGCGGCAGCCGCCGCGAATGCCTCATTACGGTTGCCCGTATAGGGTTCTACGAGCAGATTGATGTTGGCGAATTCTGCGCTGAACGCCTCCATCAAGCCGTTGGATACGTGGCCCTCTTCATGGAACCTGAATGCGGGATTCGGCACGAATACCACGTCCACCGGCTCGGCCGGTTGCGGCGCTGCTTCGGCCTTCTGCTCCGCTGGCTTTTCACCCGCCATCTCAGGTTGTACTGTTGCCGTGCCGCAAGCTGCAAGGGCAGCCACGACAGGAATACTGCTGGCTGCAACTAGCAGCTTTCGTCGTGTCAACGTCTCCACCTTATTGGACATTAGCGTTTCCTCTCACCTGAACTACAGATAACCCAGACTTAGCCGTGCTTACCTCCTTACCGCAATCATGCTACCTCGTTTGCAAAGAGTGGCAGCCTCCTCTTGGTGCAGAGTATACCACGCTAAGACACATCCCATAGTGACAACACTTAAGTAAAGCGGCAATTCCGCACGCCTAAGGCTTTTTCGCCGACGATAGTACTGCCGCCATAGGCAATCGGTAAACTCCATCCTCCTCGAAACCGGCCACACCGTCGCGCACCTTCTGTCGTATGGCAGCCAGCGCTTCCGCTGACTGCGCCTGCAGAAGCGCTCCAGTGCGCACAGCGCCGTGCAGGAATGTATCAAAGAGCGTGTCCACATGCGGAAAGTCCCACTTGGTATGCATTTCTTCCACACGAGGAGATGAGAATCCGGCCTCCGTCAGGACGAGCCTGCTCTCAGCCGGATCGCTGAAGCGAAAGAAGGGCGGTCCGTCCGGCAAGGTCACGTCCATGTTGCCGTGCTCGCCAATGGCATCGAGGATTATCTGAAAGCCCAAACTAATCTGGGGATCTGCCCACACGGAAAAAGCGATACGGCCCCCGGAGCGTAGCACGCGATGCGCCTCCGCCACCGCCAACTCCGGCTGAGCAACGTGCAGCAATCCGAAATTCATAAGCACGGCATCAAACTGGGCATCAGGAAAGGGCAGCCTTTCGGCACTGGCTGTCTGAAACGTAATATCGGGGTATTGCTGGCGTGCCACGTCGACTGCCGCTTTCGCAAAGTCAATGCCGACCACCTGAGCGCCGCGACCCGTTGCCGCTGCCGCGACGTAGCCGGGACCTGTGGCAACGTCCAGCACTCGGCATCCGGCCTCTACACCACCGGCGTCCAGCAATGGTTCGATGAAGCGTGTTGTGAGGGCTGCAAAGTAACGGTGATAGTCTCCCGCTACTCGCTCCCATCCCGCTCTCTCGAATTCATAGAATTCACTGACGTTGTCTTGACTGCGGCCCGGCATAGCTTGCCCCCCTATGATTAGCCTACACGAACAATATTGTAGCGAGAGAAGCCGGCCATGACTCTCTCCAAGATGCGGCGCCGTCGGTACCATCCGCCCGAGACAAAGGTAGCGTGAAGTCGGGACATCCAACCTAGAGAGCATCTAGTACGCAACTAATGTATCGCGTGACACAACAGCAGTCGTTGCAGGTAGCAGCCCAACATCGCATTCCCTCGCAACCCCCAAGCGCTAGCGTGTACGTTGCGTGCTCAAGAATGCTATAGTATGGGATGATCTCCTGTGCAGCCACATGCGGGTGTTGATATCGCGCTCCACGCGAGAAGCGCTACGCAAATGGTTGGATAATGGACACATACGAATCCCAAGCAGTAGTCTAAGGAACGTCGCATGTGCGGCATAATCGGCTTTCTGGATAAGGCTGGCGAGGGCGCCGCGCCGGTTGGCAACACGGTGCTCACTATGCTCAACGCCCTGGCGTGCCGCGGCCCGGACTCTGCGGGTGTCGCGCTCTATACCGGCGCAAGCAACGGACACACCGTACTGCGCGTTAAGTTGGGCGAGAATGGCGCCTTTGAGGGACGCCGCGAGAACATCACCGAGCGCGTACAATCTCTGGGCGAAATACATGGTGAGTCAACCACCGAAGAGTACCTTCGCCTTGAGCTCGACTTTCAGGGTGATCCCCGGGAGCTCAGTGCGCTCATCGAGTCAGAGGCAGAAAACGTCGAAGTCGTAAGCATGGGCAATGCCTTGGAAATCGTCAAGCAGGTAGGTACTCCGGAAAATCTTGAGCAGACTCACGGCGTCTCGCGCATCACCGGCACACACGGGATTGGGCATACCCGCCTCTCCACTGAATCACGCGTAGACCTGAGTCATTCGCAGCCATTCTGGGCACACGGCATGCCTGACCTCGCGGTGGTCCACAATGGGCACATCACTAATTACCACAACTTGCGCCGGCTCTATGAGCAGCACGGCGTACGGTTCTATACGGAAAATGACTCTGAAGTCATCGGTGTCTACCTGGCAGACCGCATTTCGCAAGGCATGTCCCTCAAAGAGGCGCTCACTGCCTCCTTGTACGACCTGGACGGCTCCTTTAGCTATCTGGCCGCAACTCAACATGAGCTGGGCTTTGCCAAAGACCGCTTCGCTCTCAAACCGCTCCTCTTTACCGAAACGGACGACTCCGTTGTGGTCGCCACCGAGGAGATCGCAATTGAGAATGCGTTCCCGGGCATAGGCGGCGTGCGTGAGGCACAAGCGAAGGAAATACAGGTATGGCAGTTGAACTAGATTGCTCCGGCAAGACTGTCCGCCAGATCAACACTGCCATCAAAGCGCACATTGCCAGCGGAGAAGAAGAGGTCTTGGTACGCAATCCCGGCGCCCGGCACAACCTCGGCGTCGCGCTGCTCCAGCCCTCGACCGTAACTTTCGACGGTAGTGTAGGCTACTTCTGCGGCGGCTTAATGGATGGCGCCACGGTGGAAGTCAATGGGAGCACCGGCTGGGGTCTGGCGGAGTCAATGCTCTCCGGCACGGTCACGGTCCGCGGCAGCGCCGGCAACGGTGCGGCAGCGACAATTCGCGGCGGCACCGTGGTTATACACAGACATGCAGCGGCGCGGGCCGGCGTGGCTATGAAGGGCGGCCTCCTGTTGATTGGCGGGAACTGCGGCTACATGGCCGGTTTCATGGGACAGCGCGGTACCATAGTCGTTTGCGGCGACGTGGGCGATGCCTTTGCAGACTCTATGTATGAGACCAAGTGCTATGTGGGCGGCAAGATTGGCGAATTGGGCAACGATGCCGTTATAGAGAACCTAAGTTCGGAAGACACTGCGTTTCTCGAAACCACTTTCGCCGCGCATCTTCCCGAGCGCTTGGCCGAACTGACTTCGCGCCTGGCGGACTTCAAGAAGATCGTCTCCGGTCGCCGCCTGTGGAACTTCGATAAGACCGACTGGGAAGTTTGGCAGCAGGTGGTCTAACCGAAGAGACGCTTTAGGTGTTCGCGAGCAGTTCTCGCAGCAATAAAGAAACTAGCCCGCTCTTGCTCTTCGTTACACATGGGGTATGGCATCAACGGAGAGCAACCGCAACAAGATCCCACGATCGGGAGATCCAAAAGCTAATCCATAGACTGGTTTAGGAAACAAGAACAGATAACATTAGCCGCATTCCCAATTGAAAACAAGAAATCCTGGTAGGAGGAGCAAGGGACTATGACAGACGGCGAAAACGGCCGCCTGCGACCTAGCGGAACATATACCCCTGAAGTAATCGCCGAAATTCAAGAGAAGGCGCAACTCGGGCGCTACATCATGCGCGGTTTCGGCACACTGCGGGAGCGCAACTGGTCGACATTTGATGACCTTACTTTCCTCCCTTGCACCTTGACCCGCATCCCATTGGAAGGCTATCGCGAGCACTGCTCGACGAAGACTGTCATCGGTAGTCGCTACGCTGAGAATCCGATCGAACTCGACATTCCCGTTATGATTACGGGCATGAGTTGGGGCGCGCTATCCTACAATGCCAAAGTAGCGCTGGCGCAGGGCGCGGCTGCCGTCGGCTCGTCGAACACTACCGGCGACGGCGGCATGTTGGAGGCAGAACGGGAAAACAGTAAGACCCTCGTCTACGAAGTCCTGCCCTCCCGCTACGGGGTCAGTATCCACCACGCACGCGCCGCCGACGCCATTGAGTTGACGATCGGTCAGGGTGCAAAACCGGGTACCGGCGGTCTGCTGCTCGGCTCTAAAGTCTCGGACGTAATTGCCGAGCAACGGGATCTCCCTGTCGGTGTGGACCAACGCAGCCCCGCACGCCATCCGGACTTTCTGGGTCCCGATGACATGATCATCAAGGTCGAGGAACTCCGCGAGGCCACTGACTGGAAGGTGCCGATCTTCGTCAAGATGGGCGCAACGCGCGTATTCGACGATGTGCGCCTGGCCGCCAAAGCGGGTGCCGACGCAGTAGTGGTGGACGGCATGGAAGGCGGCACCGGCGCATCGCCGGAAATGCTCCAGGAACACACGGGCATTCCCACGTTGGCCGCAGTATGCGAGGCACGCGCTGCTTTGGAAGACTTGGGCCTCTATGGCGAAGTGCAACTCATCATAGCCGGAGGTATCCGGCACGGCGTGGATGCCGCGAAAGCCCTCGCCCTTGGCGCGGACGCCGTCTATATTGGTACGTCCGCCCTCATCGCGCTCAATTGTAATAAGTCTCTATACGTAGAAGACTATGAAGCGCTAGGCACGAAACCGGGCTTTTGCCACCACTGCCATACGGGTAGATGCCCCGTCGGCATTACGACCCAAGACCCGGAACTCATGAAGCGACTGCCTATCGACGAGGCCGCCGAACGGGTCTCCAGCTATCTGCGCGCGATGGTCTCGGAAATGCAGATGTTGGCACGTGCCTGCGGCAAGGCCGACGTACACGACCTGGACCCGGACGACCTGCGTGCTCTGACCTCGGAAGCCTCGATGATCTGCGGCATCCCCCTCGTCGGCACGAACCGCATCGTCGGCGGCGGACCTGGCTGGGAAGAGCGGGGACACTAGCCGGGATGCCCTGCAACTAAGTACCTGAGTCTTTCGCTCATCTTTGGAATACACGTGTGGGTGATTTGAGCGCATTTGTCTTGTGGCCTTCCTCCAAGATGGTAGAGACCTTGAGTCCTGAACAGGCCCTTGACCGTAAACTCGGTAAGGTATTTGCATGTCTTTCTTGATACCCTGTCCCAACTGCGGCAAGCGCAGCGTCTACGAGTTTCGCTTTGGCGGTGAAGTGAAGTCCCGGCCGGAAGCGGGTTCGAGCGACGAGGCGTGGCTGGGCTATAGTTACGCCACAGGTAACTCCGAGCGCTCTCAGAAGGAATGGTGGTTCCACACCTACGGCTGCCGCCAGTGGCTCTTTGCCGTGCGCGACACGCTGACCAATGACGTGACTGAGACCAGCCTGCCCGAGGACACGCTGTGAGCCGCAATTCTGAATCTCGTCATTCCGGCGAAAGCGGGAATCCATCTTCGGCCGCCTCGGAACGTAACGGGCATTCCGCCGTCACTTTCCATTTCAATGGCAAGCCCATCGAAGCCCAGCCCCAAGATACAGTAGCTTCTGCACTTTATCGTTCCGGACAGCGCATCTTCAGCCGCAGTTTCAAGTACCATCGCCCGCGCGGCCTGCTGTGCGTTTCGGGTAGGTGTCCCAACTGCATGATAAACGTGGACGGCACGCCCAACGTGCGCGCGTGCACGCAGCCGGTCCAAGACGGCATGCAGATCACTCACCAGAATGCCTATCCTTCCTTAGAATCCGATTTCATGGCCGTTGCCGAACGCTTTGCCTGGGCCATGCCCGTAGGGTTTTATTACAAGACCTTTACGCATCCCTGGATGTGGCATCTTGCCGAGCCCTTAATCCGGCGCGCGGCCGGCCTGGGCAAGATCGAGCGCGACCCGCAGCCAGATGCCGAACACCCCTACGAGCACGTCTTTCTGCACACGGCTACCGCCGTAGTCGGCGGAGGTCCTTTTGGATTGCGGGCCGCCCTGGACGTGGCAGAGCAGGGCGAAGAAGTGGTTCTGATCGACGATCAGCCGGAGTTGGGCGGTCACACACGCTATTCGGTCTCCGGCAGCGACAGTTCGAGCGCAGTCTCATTCCCAGAAGCCTCATCCGGTGGCCAATCCACTGATGAACTCTCAGCACTGGTGAAGCGTGTGCATGAGCATCCCAAAGTCACCGTCTTCACCGACGCCACCTGCTTCGGAATCTATGAAGACAATCTGCTGGGTATCGTGCATCAGGGTCCTGGATCTCCGGTAGCCCAGCGTCTCACACAACTGCGTACGGAGCGCATCGTCGTCGCCACGGGCGCCCATGAAATCCCGCTGTTGTTCGAGAATAACGATGTGCCCGGAGTCATGCTCAGTAGCGGCGTCCAACGCCTCATCGGCCTGCATGGAGTGAAACCGGGCGAACGTGCCGTTGTGGTTGGCACGGCAGAAGCAGCGGGATCAGTAAGCGGCGCGCTAGAGGCTGCAGGCACAGCGATTGTAGGAACAGTCCCCTTGGACCAAGTTGTCAAAGCCGTCGGTCGCAAGCATGTCTCAGGTCTTCAGACTTCCGAACAACTACTTGCGTGCGATCTTGTCGTCATGTGCGGCGATTGGGTGCCGGACGCAGGCCTCGTCGCCCAGGCTGGCGGCAACGTGGCATGGGATGATGAGCGGGCCGTTTTTGTCACAAGTGATTTGCCGGATGGCGTCTCGGCAGTAGGAGCAGTGACCGGTGAAACGCTGCCTCCTGCTACAACCCTCCCCCAGAATTCCGATGCGAACCCTAAAAAGACATTCGTTTGCCCCTGTGAGGACGTTTCGCTTCACGACCTGCGTACAGCTATCGATGAAGGCTTCGATCACATCGAAACGCTCAAGCGGTACACCACTACCACGATGGGGCCCTGCCAAGGCAAGATGTGTCATCAAGCCGCCATCGGGATCTGCGCGCAGCAGACCGGGCAGACAATACAAGAAACCGGCAGAACAACATCGCGGCCACCGACATCTCCCGTACCGCTCGGTGCGCTGGCAGGGCCGCACCTCCATCCGGTCAAGCGTACACCCATGCATGCCAAGCACGACGAACTCGGCTGTGTCTGGATGGACATGGGCGAGTGGAAACGTCCGCTCTACTACGGTACGCCGGATAGTAAAGAGGAATCAGTGGAGCAAGAGTACTGGGCGGTACGCCAGCGCGTCGGTCTGATCGACTTGAGCACCCTCGGCAAGCTCGACGTTATCGGCCCAGACGCCGGCAAGCTCCTGGACAAGGTCTACACCAATCGCTTTTCCGATCTGCGTGTAGGTCGCGCCCGCTACGGCGTCATCTGCGATGAGGCGGGCATTATCCTGGACGACGGCACCGTCTCCCGCCTTGGCGAAGACCATTATTTCATTACCACCACCACCGGCAATATCGAGTTTGTGGAGGAGTGGCTGGAATGGTGGCTCGCGGGCTCCGGCATGTGCGTGCACGTCACGAATGTCACCGGCGGCATGGGCGCCGTAAACGTGGCCGGCCCCAAGGCCCGAGACACAATCGCCAAACTTACCGACCGGGACCTCAGCAACAAGCGCTTTGGCTACATGCGCTGCCGCCAAGCCGACGTGGCGGGTGTGCCCAGCCTCATGCTGCGCATCGGTTTCGTGGGAGAGACCGGATGGGAGATTCACTTTCCGGCGGAATACGGCGAGCACATCTGGGATGCCATCATGGAAGCCGGCGCGGAGTTCGACATCCTGCCCTTTGGCGTGGAAACACAACGCGTGCTTCGCCTCGAAAAGAAACACGTGATCGTCAGCGTCGATACCGACGCCACGAGCAACCCCATCGAGTCCGACCTGGCCTGGGTAGCAAAACTTGATAAAGAAGACTTCATCGGCAAAGCAGCCATCAGCCGCGCGAAAGAACGTCCTCCCCGCGAAAAGCTGGTCGGTTTCACCATGGATGAGAATGTGCTGCCGCCGGACGGTTGCGTGATCATTGCCGACGGTCAGCCGGCGGGGCGCATCACGAGCGTGCGCTATTCGCCGGTGAATGAGAAAGTCATAGGTTTGGCCTGGGTTGCTGCAAGCCTTGCGGTCGCCGACCAGACAATAGAAATGCGTGTCGACGGCCGCCCGGTAACGGCCAAGATTAAAGACGAACCATTTTACGATCCCGCGCAGGCGCGACTCCGCCAGTAAGAGAATCAATGGAAGCACCACTTCGACAGTCTCCGCTCCACCATGTTGCCTCCGAATTAGGCGCGACGTTTAGCTCCCGCCACGGTTGGAACATAGCGGCGCAATTCGCAACGCCTGACGCGGAAGTAGCGGCCCTCAAAAGCGGTGTCGGCATCGCGGACGCGAGTTGGCTGGGCAAGCTGGAACTCAAGGGTCGCCAGCAAGAGTTGGAATCCATCACAATTGACGCAGGCAAGACATGGCGTCTGGCGCGGGGGCACTACTTTATTGCCTGTGATCCGATGAGCGGAGACGCAATTATCGCGTCGATAGAACGACAAGTTTCAGAACGAGAAAGCACAGACCCGGCGTGGGCAGGCTGCGTTCACGTGGTAGACGTGACCTCCACCCTTGTGGGCATCCTCCTCGCGGGCCCCCATAGCCGCGATGTGTTGCAGCGGCTCACAGCTCCCGATGTTTCCGATTCTGCCTTTGCTAACGGAGCCTGCCTTAGCGCCAGAGTCGCCGGTCTGCACGCGCGGATTGTGCGGGACGATCTTGACGCAACGCTGGCCTATTGGCTCTTTGTCGGCACCGAGTACGCCGCCTACGCCTGGGAAGCAATCATGCACGCCGGGCATCAGTTCGGCATAGTGCCCGTAGGCCATGAGGCCGCGCAACGCATGCGGAGTGCCAAACCATGATCCAGTTGTTTCGCAAGGAGCGCATGTGGCGCGCGCATGAACTCAAGAAAAGCTATGACGTCGTCATTATCGGCGCGGGCGTGCACGGTCTGGCTACAGCGTATTACCTGGGCAAGGACCACGGCATCACCAACGTGGCTGTCCTGGAAAAGCGCTACCTCGGCGCCGGCAATTCCGGGCGCAACACCGCCATCATACGTGCAAACTACCGCACGCCGGAAGGCGTCCCCTTCTTCGCCCGCTCGCTTCAACTGTATGAAGACCTGTCGCGTGAGCTTGAGTGGAACCTGCTTTTCAACCAATGCGGTCATCTGACCCTGGCCCACACGGATTCATCCGTGGACGGGCTGCGCGTGCGCGCAGAGACCAACCAGATCATGGGCGTGGACAGCCGCGTAATCTATACGGAAGAAATTCAGAAGCTCGTCCCCGCGCTCGACATGAGCGACCGACCGCGCTTACCCGTGATGGCGGCGCTCTATCACCCGCCGGGCGGCATCATTCGTCACGACGCCGTGGTGTGGGGCTACGCCCGCGCCTGCGACCGCATGGGTATCGAGATTCACCCATTCACGGAGGCGACGAGCATTGGCATTGACGGCTCAACCGCGAGTGACCACGCCAATGAGCCCCAGCACATCGGTACGCCGGAGGGCAAAATAACTAGCGTAGAGACCACAAATGGCAGCATTGCCACAGGCACCGTGATTAACTGCGCTGCCGGTTGGGCCACAGTGGTCTCTCGGATGGCCGGAGTTCCCTTGCCGATAGTGACTCAGCCTTTGCAGGCCTGCGTCACGGAGCCGCTCAAGCCATTTCTTGACAAGGTGATCGTCTCAGCCAATCTGCACGTGTACGTCAGTCAAACCGACCGAGGCGATTGCGTCATGGGAGCAGAAGTTGACCCGCTCCAATCCTACAGCATGCAGGGCACGCTCCCTACGTTGGAACAAATGGCCACCTACACCTTGGAGCTCTTTCCACAATTGCACAGTGTGAGCGTCCTGCGGCAATGGGCCGGCATCTGCGATATGACTCCCGATTTCTCGCCCATCATCGGCGGAGTCGAAGGCTTGGAAGGCTATCATCTGGACGTGGGCTGGGGTACGTACGGGTTTAAGGCCGGCCCTGTTGCCGGGAAGTACCTGGCGGAGCTCATCGCGACGGGCCAGACGCCAGAATTGATCGAGCCGTTCCGGCTCTCGCGCTTCCGTGAAGAGGCGCTGGTCGGTGAAAAAGCCGCAGCGGCAGTTTCACATTAGCACGTGCGCTACTTGTGTATCATGTAGACACAGATCAACGAACACAGCCCGTCATTCCGGCTTTCGCAGGAATCCAGCGGTGGGTGGGGATTAGACTGGTTGCTGTATCAGCAACACTTGGAAACGGTAATTGCACGTAAGGAGGCACACCCATGACACTCGACGAGGTCAAATCTCTGATCGCAGAGCGCGGCATCAAGTTCTTTCTCTGCTCGTACGTGGAGATGAGCGGCGCGCCTAAAGCAAAGTTGATCCCGGCAACGCACATCGATGACATGGCGGACGGCAGCGCCGGCTTCGCCGGCTTCGCTGCCGGCGACATGGGGCAGAGTCCCCACGATCCCGACATGCTTTGTCATCCTGATTTCAATTCGACGCTTGTCCTGCCGTGGCGGCCGGACATCGCCTGGGTATCGGGCAACATCCACGTCAACGACGTGCCGTGGCATTACGGGCCCCGCTCGATACTGCAACAGCAGTTGGCCAAGGCGGAAAAGGCGGGCTATCTCATGAACGTGGGCACTGAAGCCGAGTTCATGCTGCTCAAGCAAGACGAGCACGGCGGCTATGCGCCTTGGGACGCGCTCGACACGCTCGACAAGCCCTGCTATGACGTGCGCGCTTTGTACCGGAACCTTGACGTCATCACGACCCTGGTCGGTCATATGCAAGACCTGGGCTGGGAGCCCTATGCATCCGACCATGAAGACGCTACTTGCCAATTCGAGCTCAACTGGCTCTACTCCGATGCGCTGACGACGGCCGACCGCCACACCTTCTTCCGCTGGATGGTCAAGACCGTCGCCGAGGAAAACGGCCTGACCGCCACGTTCATGCCGAAGCCGTTCCAAGACCTCACCGGCAACGGCGCGCACTGCCACGTGAGTCTCTGGGATAACGACAACACGACGAACCTCTTCCTGGACGAAGACGACGAGAATGGACTATCGCAACTCGCGTACTGGTTCACCGGCGGCGTCCTGCACCATGCTCGCGCGCTTACGGCAGTGACCTGTCCCATCGTAAACAGCTACAAGCGCCTAATCCGCGGCCAGCCGCGCTCCGGCGCTACCTGGGCGCCGGTGTACGGCACCTACGGCGGCTCCAACCGTACCCAGATGATCCGCATCCCCGATCCGGGACGTATCGAAAACCGCATCGTGGACGGCGCGACTAATCCCTATCTTGCGTACACCGTATTGCTTGCCGCCGGCCTCGACGGCATTGCCAACAAGATTGATCCCGGCGTGCGCAACGACGATAATCTCTACGAGCTCTCGGAAGAGGAACTTCACCGCCGCGGCATTACGTTCCTGCCCACCAGCCTCCCCGAGGCGCTGGACGAACTCGACAAGGACGACGTTCTTAAGGAAGCCCTGGGCCGCGAGTACGCCGATTACTTCATCGCGGTCAAGCGCGACGAATGGAACCGCTACCACCTCAGCGTGAGCCAGTGGGAACTGGATAACTACATCGGCGTGTTCTAGTCGGTGTCTCCCGTTCTAGTGGCAATTGATCACGGCCACGTTTAGGCCATGCGTCTAAGACGTATGTGGCGCATAACGAACAAGCCGTACTCTGGCCTTTTGCCAGAGTACGGCCTTTTGCGTAAGCATGGCATGGCGTCAATATCAATGGGGTATACTCTCTATCAAATGTATAGTCGTTAGCACGCGTATGGTGGTCAGCAAAAACTGGAGGAAACAATGGCGCGATTCCACGATTCAGATGCCGGCATTACTTTGGACAACGAGTTCGAGTGCGCCAGCGCACGAGAATTCAGCAGGATCGGCCCCGGGCACTATGAAGTGCAGTTGCTCATAGAGAACTATAGCCCAGACTACCCGGTAGTTTGGGAGTACATGTTCTGCTTCCGGGTGCGGTCGCAATCTGAGCAGACGCAATCGGTGACGTTTCGCATCATGAAGGGGCGGGGCGGCATCAGCTACCTGGATGGGCCGCACTTCGCCAAGCGCAACGGCAAGTGGGGCCTCGTGCCTCGTTCCCAAACGCACATGACGCAGGAATACGTCGAGGTCACCCTCGACGTTGCTGCAGGCGACGAATTCTTACTCGGCAACCATCCCTTTCCCACACCGGCCGAAGTGGAATCCGCGATGCATGCCACTGCCGCTGCGCTGGACGATTTCTCCGTGCGCGAATTCGGACGGACGCCGGAAGGCCGTCCGCTCTTGGCGCTGGAGTCCCAGCCCCGCGACAAGACCGTCATTGTCTTCGACACGATGCAACCGGCCGAACCCGGCGACGTGCCGATTCTCTTCCTCGCCCACTGGCTGAGCAGTCGCTCCGCCGAGGCGGAAAGGCTCTTGGAAGAATACCAGTTCTGCCTCATGCCCTTGACGAACCCGGACGGCACGGCCCACGGACACTCGGTGACGAATGCGGCTGGAGAAGTGCCGCGCTGCCACTTTGAGGACGCCAAATTGGGCAAACCGGTCCCCGCTGAGGCCGCCACGACTTGGGCATACTTGGCGGAAAAGAAACCCACGGCGTTTATCGAATTCCACATCCATTACCTCGTACACGCCCCGCACAAGCTGGTAGGCGTCACCGTCAATGAACCCTCGGATGAACGCGGCGTCGTAGCCTTGCCCGCGGCAACGGTGCTCTGGGGCGAGCTCCTTAAGCTCAACAGCAACTGGCGGGCGCGCCTCATCGAGGCGGAGAGCGAGACCTTTCGCAATGCCCTTGACGGCACGTTGGCGCGAGACTTCGGCACTTTGGCTTATGTCTACCAGATCTACGCCCCAACCGTTGAAGCCGCCTGCGCCCATGCCGTGGACGTGGTACGGGCGACGGTCAACGGAGTGCAGGCCGCCACCGCACTCGACCTGCAAAACGCTTGAACCGGCCTCCCAAGAAAACTCACAGTACTGGGTTGCTTTTCAGCTAATATGTCTAGACAGGTACGGCTACCTGGTGTAACCTACAGACACGCGGTGATTGACACTAAAGTGAGTAGGGAACACGGCGGCGGCACCGCATCTCTTGATCAAAATACTTCAGCACAATTTGAATGGAGGCGCTAAAGACGGCAGCATCGCACCGTATTCCCTGTGCCCGGTAGCAACAGTGGAACGATAGAGAAAGGACGAGAGGAATGGCAATTCACAATCGTCATCTCACACGGAGAAGCGTCCTCGCCGGCATCGGCGGTTCATTAGGCGTCTTGGCAATCGCCGCGTGCGCGCAAGGAACGGCAACGCAGATGCCTGCCGAAGAGTCTGAGCCTGAGGAGGAGGCCAAGCAGGCTGAAGAAGCACCTGTGATGGAGACGGTAACGGTGCGCGCCGGTTGGATTTCCAACGATGCCTCAGTGATCGAGCCCTTCTACGGCGATCTGCTTGTCGCCAGCTTCGAAGCGGCGCATCCCAACATCAAGGTGGCGTGGGAAGGCGCGCCCGCCAGAGAACACCACGCCAAGCTCGCGACCCAGTTGGCGGCCAACGAAGCGCCGGACGTTTTCCACAGTGACGGAGTTCGCTACGCGCTCTTCCGCGACTCCGGGTACATCAACGACCTCGCGCCCTTCTTGCAGCGCGACGCCGGGGCACTGCAAGGCGTGATCGGCCCGGAATTTTTCCGCGACCCCGACGGCAGCACATGGGGTATCTCCAGCAGCATCGGCGGCGTCGCCACGGCCTACAACACCGCCCACTTCGATAAGTTCGGCGTCAACCGCCTGCCTGAAGGCGGAATCAATTGGAATCCGACCGATGGCGGTGAGTTCTTAGAAATAGCGCAAGAGCTCACCCAGCGCGGCAGCACCGAGGCGGACCCGGTCTGGGGCTTCTTCAACAACAAGCAAATCACCGGCGACGTGCTGAGCCTGCTCGTGCAGAACGGCACAAATTTCCTCAGCGACGACTACCGTCGCTCGCGCATCCATGAACCGGAGTTCATGGAAGTTGTGGAATTCCTGCACAACCTGGAATTCAAGTGGCAGGTATCCCCAGATCCCGAGCACGTCGCGCTGCTGCTGGAGGCGATACCAGAAGGGCAGACCTATCACGCGCCGTTCGCGTTCCAACGGACGGCAATGATGAACCTGCTCATGGGTCAGTCCGGCCGTTGGGGCGGTCCCGATCCGGAGAGCTTGCCGGTGGTGGCCGTGAAGTTCCTGAGCGGTCCCCAGAACGACAAGGTGCCAAGCGGAGGCCGGGTCATGGAGCATTGGGGCAGCTCGCAACAGCCCGATGAAGCCTGGGACCTCATGCGCTTCTTCCTGACAGACCACGAGGTGAACATCGCGACCTTCACCATACTCAAGTCCGGTCTGCCGCCCAATACGAATTTCTGGGACGACGAGCGGCTCTATGTGAAGTCTGGCCGACCGCCGCGTGAAATCGAGGCCTACATGGCCACGCTGCGCGAGGGCAAGGGCTACTACTGGCAGGTGAACGGCGTCTGGAGCGCCTGGATCGGCGCTTACCGCACCGGTCAGGGCGCGATCTGGGCCGGTGAAGCCACGGTAGAGGAAGCGATGCAACAAGCCAGCAAGGAGGCGCAAGCGGCGCTGGACGAGTATTACGGCTAGCGAGGCTGCGGCCTTTGTTTGGTTGTCTATTGATACGCAAGATGTCATACGCGCCGCTTCTCGCAATGAGAAGCGGCGCGTATGCTTCTAAATTCCATCTTGCCGGCACACATGCTCCATCAAATGAAGCCTGTAGCCATCACTCTCTCTCCATTAATCTAAATCGGCACTTTCTGTGCCATTGCCGCCAATCGTACATCCGCCTGCAGGCAGAGCCTACCCTCTTGCCGCTGCCGCTCGGAGAGTTGGCCCCGAGGATCGCAGACGACCACCAGGCTGTCCTTACCTTCCGGTATTCGGAAGGGCACCTCACACACCGCTTCCTCGCGTCCGACTACTGTCGGCACTAGTGCATGTCCCAGTTGCATGCCGCCACCCTCGTCAATCGGCCCATCAAAGACCATCAGTGCCACGTCGTGTGCGTCAATCACCCCTCTGTTCGCCACAGTTACCTGTACACGACCGATCTCTCGATTTAACTCAGCAACCTCCACCGCTGCAATTTCCAGGTCACACTCCACGCGGTCGACTGATACAGCCGCATGGGCATCGATAATGCCGTGGCCCATAAACGGATTCCAGCCGCTGCCACCGGCCGGCTGCTTTGCGGTATTGCGTATTACCATCCTGACCTGCTCGGCCGTAAGGCCGGGATGTCGCGACCACACGAGCCCCGCGAGGCCGGAGACATGTCCTATTGCCATGCAGCCGCCCGACCACTCTACGTAGCCGCCGTGCTCACCGGAAATCGTACTAAGAACGCCGTATTCCGCTTGGGGATGAGCACCCAGCGCGGCTGCCATAACGCATTCTTCCGCCAGCGGCAGAATGCGCCGCGAGGGATCATTCGCAAGGTCGTAGTCACGCCAGCCGGACGGCGCCGCGACCTCCGTGAGGTCGCCATAGTCGCTAAAGTCTGCCATGCGGCCGCTCTTGTCCGCGGAAGCCACATTGACTACACCCGGGCAGAGCGCGGGATACTTAGCGACATTGTGGGCCTGATTGCCGCCGGTAGCATTGACTATAAGCACATTGTGCTGCTGGGCATACCGGCAGGCCTCCAGCAGTTCCTCCGAATGCGGCGGAGTCCAGGCGCTGTAGATCGTGGGCAGGCCGTGCTTGGTAGTGTACATGTAGCCCACGTCGCTCAGATTGATGACCCGCGCGCCGTTGTCCACGGCAAATCGGATCCCGCGCGCGAGCTCGCCATCATGGTAAGTATTGACCCGCACGGGGAGAATACGGCACTCCGGCGCGACCCCGGCAATGCCGATACCGTTGTCAGCGCGCGCGGCAATAATGCCGCAAATGTGGGTGCCGTGATCGGTAGAGTCCTTGTGTTTGCGCGGTCGCGAGGTGTCGTCGAGGCTTTCGTCATCCTCCCACAAGTCCCATCCCGGCAGAATCTGGCCCTCCAGGTCGGGATGCCCGACGTCAATGCCTTTCTCGATGACAGCCACCACCACGTCCGGGCTGCCGCGCGTTGTTTCCCAGGCGTCTGGGGCCCTCATGAGCTGCAATCCCCATTGCTGTGCAAACAGTGGGTCATTAACTGGCACCATAGTCTCTATCCTTAATTTGCGCTTGGCACATGGCTTACGCTCAGTGTATACAGATTGGTGTTGGAGAGGCTCAACCTGCATTCACTATAACTTTCTTCAATAGCCTTGTCAATCCCTTTATGGTGGGAATCCTTCTTTCTACTTGACGACAAGGTATTGAATAGTACATTATCGGTATAAGAATCAGCGTTCTGCAGAGCGCCAACTCTGTTTGTTTCGAAAGGGGGGTTCCACAAGAGATATTGGCAGGATTGTGTCCATGGCGGGTGGCCATGTGCCCAATATCCGCTCTGGCGATCCGACTGATTGAAACCAAAGTTTAAGAGAGGGAAAGAAATGTCATTTGCACGAAGTCGTATTACGCGTCGGCGCATGCTCGCAGGCAGTGGCGGCGTTCTTGGCGCGATCGCGCTGGCAGCGTGCGGCACCGCCATGCCGGCCGATTCCGGCGAAATGCCGGAGCAGGCTGCAGAGGAGACCAAGGCCGAAGAACCGGCACCAGCAGAGAAGGTCACGGTTTCGGTTAGGTGGATCTCCAACGACCTTACTCGCGTTGAGCCATTCTACGAGAATCTCGTTGTGGCGCGATTCTACGAAAACTACGACAACATCGAGCTTGATTGGGTAGGCGACACCTACCGCGACACCATGAGCCAGCTCAATACGCAGTTGGCCGCCGGTGACGCTCCGGACGTATTCCACAACGACGGTGTCTTCTTCGCCCGCAACCGTGACGCAGGGTTTGCTCGGGCGATCACCGAGTATGTCCAGCGGGATTCTGCTCAGCTCCAGGGGGTCCGCGGTCCTGAATTCTTTACGGACGAGAAGCAGGATGTCTACGGCGTCTCCATGGGTGTCGGTGGCGCAGCGCTTGCCTACAATACCGACCATTTCGATCGCTACGGCATCAACCGCTTGCCTGCCGAAGGCATCGACTGGAACCCGAATGACGGCGGCACGCTGCTGGAGATCGCTTCAGAAATTACGGGCCGCGGCGAAAACGAAGATCCCAGGGTGTGGGGTTGGTTCAACAATAAGCAGGCCACTTTCGACATTCTGGGGATGCTGCTTCAGAACGGCACGAATTTCCTCTCCGATGACTACCGTCGTTCCCGCGCGCACGAACCGGAATTCATTGCGGTTATACAATTCCTGTGGGACTTGGAATTCAAGAATCGTGTTGCACCGGATCCCGACGCCGTCGCGGAATTCAATGCTTCCATACCTGAAGGAACATCGTACCACGGACCCTTTGCCTGGCAGCGGTCGGCCATGATGAATCTCGGCCTGGGCCAGTCCGGTTCCTGGGGCTCACCGGATCCAGAGAGTCTTCCCATTGTCGCCGTGGAGTACATCCATGGCCCGGCAAACAACAAGGTACCTGGCGGTGGACGTGTGGTGGAAATGTGGGGCAGCACTGAAGTGCCCGATGAGGCCTGGGAAGTGATGAAATTCCCCTTGATCGACCATGAAGTTCAAGTGGGAGTCTTCACTATTCTCCGTGACGGTCTGCCGGCCAATACCAACACCTGGGATGACGCTCGCCTGCTCGAGAAGAGCGGTCGACCGCCGCGTGAGGTGGAAGCGTACATGGCGCCCCTCAGAGAAGGCCGCGGCCAGTACTGGCAAGTCAATGGTGTGTGGCTGGAGTGGTGGCGCGCGTTCCGTGGCAATATGAACCGCGCGTGGGCCCAAGAGGTCACCGTCGAGGAAGCCATGCAGACGGCAAGCAAGGAATCACAGGTTGTGCTGGACGAGTACTACGCAAACCAAGAGTAGATTCCATCTGTACTTGGCATAGCAACGAGGAGGGTCTTGTGGCCCTCCTCGCTTTTTCTTGCAAGGCACACAACGCATGTGCAGTTACCGGTTTTTCTCACTATGCAGCGCATAGCGCCGGCATGGGCAAATTGAGGCCATTACACCCTCAAACGTATGCAAGCATACACACGACTGTGAGAAACTGAGGTATTCTGGACTTAACAAGGGACCTTCATTCGATGAGAGCACGCAGACAATTCAGTGATGCCCAGCCATGCTCGATGCCCATAAGAAGATTGCGCATCCTAAGCGCTGCCTCACTCACTCTAGAGGTGAAACCCTACCGATTCATGCCTTCGCCAAGGCAGAGTCTAGCTATCAGACCTTGCTCGAGAGTTGAAACATTGCTGATTCAGCAGCACGCACGTGAAGTCAGGAGTACAACTGCGAGATGACACCGCTCCTCACCGCCCTCGTCGCCTTCGGCGCCGGCATTGCCTCGTTCCTCTCACCGTGCGTACTGCCGCTTGTACCGGCCTACATTGGTCATTTGGCGGGAACGAGTGTATCTGAGGAGCAGGACGCCCAAGCAACGATGCGCACCGTCGCCCACGCGGCCTTTTTCGTACTCGGCTTTTCTACCATCTTTGTGCTGCTTTGGACACTCATCGGCCTGGTGGGCTGGGCGATACAGGGGTACACTTTCTATCTGCGCTACATCGGAGGTGTGATTCTCGTCATTTTCGGGCTGCACGTTGCCGGAGTCTTTCGCGTGCGCTGGCTCAACCAGGAGCGCCGTGTTTATGTCGACCGCAGCCGCCCGCGCAGCTATCTCACGTCGTGGCTTGTCGGCCTCACTTTTGCGGCGGGCTGGACGCCCTGCATTGGCCCCATCCTCGCCGGCATCATTGCCCTGGCGACGACACGGGAGACGGTGGGGCAAGGCTCATTACTCCTGGCACTCTACTCAGCCGGACTTGGCATCCCGTTCTTGCTTACCGCGGTCGGACTCTCCCGCGCGGTGCCCGCCATACGCTGGATGAATCGGCACGGCCATACCGTGGAGGTAGTCAGCGGCGGTTTCCTGATCGTGGTGGGCGTAATGCTATTTACGAACACGTTTGCCCTCCTCAATGCCTACTTTGCGTGGATCCCGGTTTTCTAGCCATGGGGTAACAGAGTCCGCTTAGTCCGGTAGCGCAGGTTTGCAACCTGCATCCTATGGTGCGGAAACGGCTCGAGCATGCGCCATCGACCAAGAACGAAAAAGCGTGGGAACGATGTTCCCACGCTTTCAAATTTCTCCCGCAAAATACTCAGCCGCATCACGGCATGCGATACACCTCTGTCGCCGGTTTTACCGGGCGTGGAATCCACAGCGGCCGGCGCAACGCATTCGTACCCTCTGCAGGGCGGGTCTTCTTCATCCACTCCAGGTACACCTGGTGAGACTTATCAGTATCCACAAAGACATCGCCGTATTGATCGTCGGCGCCTGCCGTTTCGACACACACCTTCTGGTGCCAGCAGTGCATGCCGCTCACCGGGTCCGGGTGCACCGGGAAGGTCATATTCTGATGCACGCCGGAATCTTTCCACCAGACGCGGTCTGAATCCGGGTCCGGGCTCTCGAATGGCCTCACGCCTTCAATTTGCCGCATGAACCACTGCCCGTCCTTTACCTGCTTCAAGTCCACGTGGGCGGTCGACCAGCGCTCGCCGCCACTCTCCTTCGAGAGTCGCCAGCGCCCCAGGTGGTGTGAACATGCCACAATCCCGGGACGTATGCCCTCCGTGACCCAGACACGTATGACGAAATAGCCCACTTCCGTACTTACTCTGGCAAGGTCGCCGGTCTCAAACTCAAGCCGCTCGGCGTCCTTTGGGTGCACCCAGAGCGGATTGGTGTGCGAAATCTCATACAGCCACTTGGCATTTCCCGCCCGCGTATGGATGAGTGTCGGCAGACGGAACGTGGGCAACAGGACGTATTCACCCTTGCCGTGGTCGATGTTATCTCGATGCACGTGACTCCTGATGTAGGTCGGCACGGCGTATTCCGACCACTTGAACTCGCGCATTGTATCGGAGAAGAACTCCAGCTTGCGGGAAGGCGTATGGAACCCTTCAACCGCCGTGCCATCCACCTCTACTCCAAGCACTTCGCCGTTCTTCCGCACCTGGTGGGTAACGGGATCAACCTCTGCCCCGTCAAGCTGCTCTGCGGACAGCGGGTTTTCATGCACAGCGTAGGTGTCCCGCTTCACTTCGAATGCGCCGTACTTGCGCATGTACGCCAGGGGCGCAAGCTCCTCTTTTTCCGCAGCCTCCGGCAGTCCCGGTACACTATTCTCGAATATCCACTGGTAGTATTCGCTAATCGTCAGCTTTTCACCGGGCCGGTATGGAGACTCGAAGAATTCCCGCACGCCCAAGCTGCCATCGGGGTCGATGCGCCAGGAAAGCTCAATCCAGAACTCATCCTCTTCCCACACCTCACCGGGATTGGCTTCGTAGGTAAACTCGACGGCATCGCCGCTCTTTTCACGCGCCACCCGCAGCACCGGTTGGCGGAAGCCGATCCAAGCCCCGGCTTGAGTCTCTTGGCTCATGAGATCGTGGCGCTCGGCGCCGTTGCCCATGGGCAACACGTAGTCCGCAAACCAGGCAGTCTCGCTCCACACCGGCGTCAACGCGGCATGGACACCCACCTTATCTTCGTCGCTCAGCATTTCGATCCACGAGGCCCCATCGGGATTGGTCCACACCGGGTTATAGACCCGCGTAAAGTAGGTATCCACCTTGCCGCGTCCTTCCTTGAGAAAGTGCGGCAATAGAATGCTCATCTCATGGTGCGCCAGCGGAAATTCCTTCGGCCACAAAAGCTCGCTCCATACCTGCTGCGGCGGGGGTTTGATGTAAGGCGCCGGCGCGAACTTATTCCAACTATTTGGCGACGTGCCGCCGCGCGTGCCGATGCTCCCCGTCAACACGCCGAGAAAAGTCAGGCAGCGGGAAACTTGCCAGCCGCCTTCATTGCCGGAGGCCGCACTGCGCCACACGTGGCTGGCAAAAGCTGTGCCCGCCGCGGCGATCTCGCGCGCCACCGCAACGATCTGGCTAGCGTCTACGCCACTCTCCTGCTCGGCAAACTCCGCTGTGTACGAGGCATAGAACTCTTTGATGGCGGCAATAAAATTGTCGAATGTTGCATCCACGTCAGGATGCTCAGCGCGCATGTACTCGTGCCAATTCAGCCATTTCTCCATGAAGTCGCGGTTGTATCCGTCTTCCTGCAAGATGACGTTTGCCATGGCAAGCAGCATTGCTGCCTCAGAACCCGGCCATGACGACAGCCAGTAGTCTGCCCGCGAGGCAGTATTTGAAAGCCGCGTATCGATGACGGCTATCTTGGCCCCTGAGAGCTTGCCCTCAATGATCCGCTGGGCATGGGGATTGAAGTAGTGCCCCGTCTCCAGGTGAGCGCTTATTAGCAGCATGAACCGCGAATTGGCGTGATCGGGCGAGGGTCGGTCCGCGCCTTGCCAGAGCGTGTATCCCAGACGCGCGCCTGACGAGCAGACGTTGGTATGGCTGTTATGTCCGTCCACGCCCCAGGCCTGGAGCACGCGGTCCATGTAACCGTCGTGTCCGGGACGACCCACATGATACATGACCTCAGTGCGCCGGTCTTCCTGTAGTGCGCGTCGAATGCGCGCTGCGAGCGAATCGAGCACTTCATCCCACGTGGTCCGTTCCCACTCGCCGGAGCCACGGGGCCCGGTGCGCTTCATGGGATAGAGTATGCGCTCCGGATCATGCACTTGGTTGATAGTCGCCGGGCCTTTCGCGCAGTTGCGGCCGCGACTGCCGGGATGCGCCGGATTGCCCTCGAATTTGCGAATGCGCATGTCTTCTTTGTCGATGTACGCCAGCAGGCCGCACGCGGACTCGCAGTTAAAGCATACGGTCGGGACCAGCATGTAGTTCTTCGGGACTTTCTGAGGCCAGGCTTCCGGGTCGTATTCAGTCCAGTCGTCCCACTGCTCTACCGGAGGGTAGTTCGCAAGCTGGCCTGACTCGGGAAACTGTGGTTTGAAAACCGACATTGCGCGGTTGCTCCTCTCGCTAGCTCAGCGGCAGCGCTTGACCGGCTCTTACCCAAATGTCTTCAAATAGCAGCAACCCAACGAGCGCGCACGCGCCTGCAACGATCACTGCAGCCGGTGCAAGTCCCAATGGGATCGCGATAAGCAGTATTACCGGCAATACATGCCCAGCACCGACCACACCGGCCCAGAAGCGCTGCGAGTACTGGCCCCGCAAGATCATTTGCGCGGCCTTGGCAGCATCCCTCGTGCCATGCGGCAACCACAGCTCGCCAACCAAGATGATGAAGAGGTTGGCAATCAGGCCCCAAAGCAAAACGGTGCGCAAGAACTCCTCGGTTTGTACGGTCGTCTCGACTACTGTGCCAAGGATTGCCAGTGATGCGGCGCCGGCCAACGCGGCCTGCACCAAGAGGTGCACCGGCAACGCGGGGCTCAACCACAGGTCGCGCGCTTTCGACTGCGCAAAGAGAAAGCCCGTATAGATGGCAGCGAGGATTGCCAACACGCCTCCCGGCCACCAAAGCACTTGCATCAGACCTCCCGCTCCGGCCAGCGCAGCAAGTAAGCTTAGACCTACAACTACGGCAAAGAACAGCAAGATGTACGTGCCGATGGCAACCCAAGATCGCCATTGCGGGCGAATGAGAATGGTATAGAAACGGTCGGGGCGCTGAAGGTCCCAAACCAGTAAGCCGGCCGTAATTGCGAGGAATATCAAGGCCAGAATTGGGCCGCCCCACGCCAGCAGCGGGTTGTCAGCTACCAGGCCCAGCGCAAGGCCCGCAGCGGGCAGCAAGAATGCGCCTGCGGCGATTGATTTCGTCCAAATGTACGCGCTCACTTTCCATCCCCAGGGCGTCGGGTGATCAACGTCGTACACCGTTTTAGCCGACTTTGCCACCAGGTCCTGGAGCAAGAACTCACTGTCCTGGAGCATGTTCGGGTTCTGGCCGTTGCCGTTGGCATTCGGCATTTCACTCCACATGCCGTAATCCTTGACCGGAGTCGCGGCCGAAGGGGTCAGGCTGCTTTCGTCGGCATCGATATAGAAGAGCTTCGGTACCGTGCCTTTCTCGGGCTTGCGCACCTGCACCGGCTCGCGTGAGATTAGCTTGGAGATGTAGCTCGTCGGATCGTCCAAGTCTCCCGATACAATGGCCTGGGTGGGACAAACCACCTGGCACGACGGTTCCAACCCAACCTCAACGCGATGCGCGCAGAAGTTGCACTTCGCGGCGGTATGCGTATCAGGATCGATATGCAGCGCATCATACGGACATGCCTGCAGGCACGCCTTACAGCCAATACACCGCTCGGGATCGAAATCGACGATGCCATCTTGCTCGCGGCGATACAGCGCCGTGACCGGACAAGACGGGATGCAGGGAGCATCATCGCAGTGATTGCAGCGGAGCACCGTGAAGTGGCGGCGGTTATCAGGAAACTGGCCTGTCTCGACGTACTTCACCCAGGTGCGGTAGACGCCTAACGGCACGTCATGCTCGGACTTACACGCAACCGTACATGCATGACAACCAATACACTTGCGGTTGTCGATTAGAAAGCCAAATCTCATAGCGGTTCCTGTGCACGTAAAGGAGTCATTCTGGTGCCCAATTATACAACAGAGCCTGCCGGGCTACCAATTTGGAAAGCCTGCACAGTTCGGCCTACAAAACTCTCTCCCCGCAGCGGGTGGATTCAAATTGCCAGGGCAAGCCCTCAGGCTTTGGTGGGAAATTCCATTGAACGGTCTCAGCTTCAAATGCACTATGTCCTATCCTTCTCCGCCAATGCAACTGGATTCAAAGGGATTCAAGACTGGCGCTATCAAGTTCGTCACGCGGCGCGCGTTCCAGGAGTTCCACCGTTGCCTGGGCCACCGTGGTGCCGCCTTTGAGCACTTCATGCAGCAGCTCCGTAATCGGCAATTCCACGTCGAGACTGCGCGCCAACCGCACGGCGGCACGGGTGGTCGGCACACCTTCAGCTACGTTGTCCATCGAATCGAGGATTTCATCGAGCGACTTGCCCTGCGCCAATTGTTCGCCAACGTGCCGGTTGCGACTCTGCCGGCTGGCGCACGTCGCCATGAGATCGCCGAGCCCTGCCAGTCCGGCAAATGTGAGCGGCTGCGCGCCCATCGCCACGCCAAGCCGCGTCATCTCCGCAACGCCGCGTGTCAACAGTGCCGCCTTCGCGTTGTCACCAAGGCCCAACCCATCGCAGATACCGGCTACGATCGCCATGACATTCTTGAGCGCTCCGCCCAGCTCGACACCAATGACATCAGTGCTCGTATAGATGCGAAAGCGCGGCAGCATAAGCCTCTCCCGCGCCCTGCGAGTCAATTCGGCATCCGTGCCCGCAAGCACGGCGGCAGCGGGCTGGCCTCTGGCAATCTCGCGGGCAAGATTGGGACCCGAAAGCGCTAACACGCCACCTGGAGCAAGCTCCGGTAGTTCTTCCCGGATCAACGCGGACATCGTCTTGCCGGCTGCGGTCTCAAGACCCTTTGTCGCCGAAACTAGGAGAGAGTCGGCCGTTACGCCCGGCGCAATCCAACGCAGGTTCCGGCGCATTGCTTCCGAAGGCACCACAAGCAGGACAATCTCGCTCCCCGGCAACGCCGCCAGGGGGTCGCCGGTGATGTCCACGGCAGGCGGTATGGGAATTCCCGGCAGGAAACGCCGGTTTTCTCCGCAATCCCGCAGTTGCTTCGCCTCATCATCAGTGCGAGCCAGCCAGCGGACGGCGCGGTTTCCAAGGGCGAGTTGCACGGCCAGCGTGGTGCCCCACATGCCTGTGCCGACAACGGTGATCGCGCTTTCAACTTGCCGATGGGCGCTTTTCGTCATACTAAGCCTCTCACACTCTTCTGCCAGCAGACTGAGGCAAACTGACACACGCGTAGCCGCACATATCCGACGTATCTACACGTGTTACACGGCAATACTGGCCTCAAAGCGCCTTATCCAAAATACTGTCTAACCACTTGTGCCACAAAGCGGGGGACAAGCCCCCGCGCTACGGCTTGTTAACGAGGTTCGCGCTTACTTTGGCACGAAAACATGTGACGGCCGCAGGTTGCAAACCTGCCCTACTCGTGCCACAAAGCGGGGGACAAGCCCCCGCGCTACGGCTTGTTAACGAGGTTCGCGCTTACTTTGGCTCGCAAACATGCGACGGCCGCAGGTTGCAATCCTGCGCTACTCGTGCCAAAAAGCGGGGGACAAGCCCCCGCGCTACGGCTTGTTAACGAGGTTCGCGCTTACATTGG
>JAPOQA010000018.1 GCA_026710945.1 Chloroflexota bacterium | reverse complement strand
GACGAATTCACGCTTAGCATCCACAACAGTACTCTCCTTCCAAGGCATGAGGCACCTCCTTCTTTACTCAGAAAGAGTGCCATACTGTGTAAAGTATGTCTGCGCACACCCGTTAAGTATCTCTCTGGTCTATACAGAGGGTTGGGGTGAGGGGAGACTTGCGCATCCGACTTGCACAGTCTGTAGTGCAGATGCTCAGTTTTGCCAGACCACAGAATTTGCCGAGTCTACGAAAACTCTATGCCATAGCTATGGGCCTTGCGTCAGTAGCCAGCGGTGTTCCCCACTTGCAAAGAGCATTGCGAACCGACAATTGCAGGCGAGGACATTGCGCATCTTGCCTGGGCTGGACCAAAGTCGACGCAATGCGCAAGAAAAAAAGAATCCGGCGTGCCGACGATCTGCTACCCATCACTTCTGCAAGTGCGGGAATCTATACGGCGAAACGGCAAGAAGTACCAACGTATAGCAAAATCGGGGAAAGAGTTTCGCGCCGAAAAGAAGCTGGATTTCGGCTTGCGCGGGGCTGCCATGCATACCATGGTACCAGCCGCCAGACCTCCGCCAGGTAGTTCAACCCTTGCCGCCAGCCAGGCAATGAAGATGTCCTACTGCCCGGCAAGCGTACCACCCAAGCGAAGGACAAAGCGCCGGGCCACGCTTTGACCACATCTTGAGGAGCTCAGTGGTTGGTACTGCGTAAATCCTCAAATCAGCTATCTCGTTGGGGCCGGTCGGTGCGCACGTCACGCTGCACACTGACGACACCGCCGACGCGTTCGATTTTGGCCATGAGATCGGCCAGTCCGCCCACGCCGGTTACCTCGACCGTGAAGGTAATGGTGGCCGTGCCGCCGTCGGTGTGAACATTGGCGGCATTGATGTTGAATTTCTCTTCGGTCACGACGGTGCTAATGTCGCGCAGGAGCCCCGGTCTATCCATGCACTCGGCGCGCAGGGCTACCGGATAGAGGGTCTGTTGCTTGCTCGCGCGGGACCAAGATACATCGGCGAGAGTACCCGGCGGGCCATTCTGACGCACGCGGCGGCAGTCGCTGCGATGGACCTCCACCCCGCCATCGACAATGTAGCCCTTGATCTTGTCATTTTCCTGGGGGCCGCAGCACTGCGCCAGGTGAAGCGGCAAATTGCGCGCGTCATGACATAATACTTGATCGCCCCAATCCACCGGCACCAGGCGTTCTTTGTCCTTTACGCTGTGCACGTTGCGGCAGTCCCGGCGGTGTACGGTAACGCCCCTCCCGCGCGTAATGTAGCCGACAATGTGATCGCCGGGTAACGGTTTGCAGCAGGTTGCGAGACGGGTAAGCATGTTGCCCTCGCCCATCACCTGCACCGTACCCGTCGTCCTATCCGTTCGCGGTTCCGCAGGTAGAAAACTCGGCTCTACAGGAGCGGGTCCCGCTTGCTCGCTGGAACGACTCAGGTTCGTGACCACTTGCTGGGTGGAAATGGCGCCGTAGCCGATGGCCGCAAAGAGGTCCTCCGCCGTGTTGAAGGTGAAAGACTTGCACAACGTGCGAACGCGCGCCTCATCCACGCTGTTCAGGTCGCCCTGCCCCAAGCGCCGGATCTCTTTGTCCAGCATGTCTTTGCCCCGCGCGACGTTCTCCGCGCGTTCTTGTTTCTTGAACCACTGGCGAATACGTTCGCGGGTGTGGCTGCTCTTGACGACGTTGATCCAGTCGCGGCTGGGGCCTTTCGGCGACTTGCTCGTCTGAATGTCGACGACGTCGCCATTCTGAAGCTCCGTATAGAGCGGCTTGATTTGGCCGTTGATCTTGGCGCCGATGCAACGGTGTCCCACGTCGGTATGAATGCGATAGGCAAAGTCGATTGGCGTGGAACCGGCGGGCAGGGCTTTCACATCTCCACGTGGCGTGAACACGAAGACCTGGTCCTCGAAGATGTCGGCCTTGACGGTCTCAACGAAATCGCGCGCGCTGGAGAGTTCCTCCTGCCAGGTCAGCAACTGGCGTAGCCAGGCCAGGCGTTCTTCCACGTTTCCACCCCGCGCTCCCTCTTTGTAGCGCCAATGTGCGGCAACGCCCAGTTCAGCTTCCTGGTGCATGTGCTCGGTGCGCAGTTGCACTTCCACCGGCTGGCCGCGCGGTCCCATGACGGCAGTGTGCAATGAACGATAGTTGTTCGACTTTGGTACCGAGATGTAGTCGTCGAACTGGCCGGGTATCGGCTTCCACAGGGTATGCACTAAACCGAGCGTGGCATAGCACTGTTGCACGGTGCTGACAATGACGCGCAGGCCAATGAGGTCGTAGATTTCCTGGATACCCACGCCCTTCCGCTGCATCTTGAACCACGTACTCGTAATTTGCTTCGGCCTGCCGGTCACCTCTCCCTGAATGCCGGCGCGCTTGAGTTCGTGCGTGAGGGTCTGCAGCGCTTCTTGCAGAACCGTGTCCTGCGCCGAGGATCTCTCCGCTAAGGTGGCCTCAATCTGCCGATAGACATCCGGATGGAGCACGGCGAAGGCCACGTCCTCCAACTGCCACTTCCAGTGACCCATACCGAGTTGATTGGCGAGGGGCGCGTAAATCTCCAGGGTTTCGTGGGCTTTGCGGCGCTGCCGTTCCGGCTCAACATAGGCCAGCGTGCGCATGTTGTGCAGGCGGTCCGCGAGCTTGACGATCACCACCCGGATGTCCCGTGCCATCGCCAGAAACATCTTACGGAGGTTCTCGGCCTGGGTATCTTCCAGATTCAAGAAGTCGAGCTGGGTGAGCTTGGTAACACCGTCCACGAGCAATGCCACGTCGTCGCCAAATTGAGTACTCACGTCATCCAGCGTTACGTCGGTGTCTTCCACGCAGTCATGGAGCAGACCGGCGCAAATGGTGCTGGTATCCATGCGGATTTCGGCGAGCAGGAGCGCGGTGCAGAGGGGGTGCTGCGCAAAGGGTTCGCCGGACTTGCGTACCTGCCCTTCGTGGGCGCGGTCGGCGAAGGCAAAGGCCTGTCGAATGCGGTTGAGTTCCTGCTTGCGCGCGTCGGGCTCTCCGCTCACATACGCGGCTACAGCCGCGAGCAGTTCGTCGACCGTGCGTAATTGGGTCTCGTCGGGTGACGTGGCGGAGTGTGCCAGTGCCATCGGATAGCCCTATATTGTGTCACTCGCCATTCGAACTTTGGTCAGCGTTAGCTGCCTGCAAGTCTTGCAGGACAAACTCGAGACGAGAAAAGCCGCCCCACGTATTCTCTTGCAACGAATATACCACATCGAGGGTCTGCCCCTGGCTCAGCCCCCGGGCGCGGTCTGCCATGTGAAAGCCGATACCTGTAATGGACGTGCCATTTAGCGCAAAAGTTGTGCGGAGGTGGTTGGTGCCGACAACGCGCGTACCACTCAATGCGAGGCTCCGGCTGAGAAAGCGCGGTTCCGGATTACTCGCTCCAAAGGGGGAGAGGACGTTGATTTCGTCAAGAAGGTTGAGGTCCATCTTGTGGGCCGCTACCTGACAGTCAATATCTAGTCGCGGCTGCAAGTCGGTGGGCTCAAGCAACCGGCGCGCGTCAGCCTGCAGCGCATCTCGCAGGGCGGCACGCCGTTCATTTACAACCGCAAACCCGGCAGCCTGGGGGTGGCCGCCGTGGCGCCGCATGAGGTCTCCCCGTGCGGCAAGCGCAGCGGCGATGTCGTAACCCTGAATACTGCGACAAGAGCCAATCGCTTCGGCGTCGCCTACGGCAACGGCGAGCGTCGGCTTGCCAAATTCCTCGGAGAGCTTGCCGGCCACCAGGCCGATTATTCCGGTCGGCCAATCCTCGCCCTCGACCCAGAGCAAGGCCTCGTCTTGCTGGGCCGGTTCAACTTGACTTTGCGCGTCGGCGACAAGACGTTTCGTCTCTTGCTGTCTAAGCTGATTGAGCTGCTGCAACTCTGCGGCCAAGACCTGGGCGCGTGCGTGGTCCTTTGTCGTCAATAGGTCGTAAGCAAGGCGGGGATGGGCCATCCGTCCGGCCGCGTTGAGGCGCGGGGCCAGCGCAAAGCCAATACTGCGGCTATTGATTGTCGCCGGATCCACACCGGCAACCTGCATGAGCGCGCACAAGCCGGCATGCTCGGTATCCCGCAACGCCGCGAGGCCCGCCGTAACGATTGCTCTGTTTTCGCTGCGTAAAGGCACAACGTCCGCGACGGTTGCAAGGGCGGCAAATGCGCGGAGTTCGGTAAGTGTGGCGGACACCGCATCGCCGACCAATCCCACCGCGGTAAGGAGCGCGCAGGCCAGCTTGTATGCCAGACCGGCCCCGCAGAGTTCCGGAAATGGGTACTGGCAGTCGTGCAGCCAGGGATTAATGATGGCGTGTGCTGCGGGGAGCTCCGGTGGAGGCTGGTGGTGATCCGTCACAATCACATCCATCCCTCGTTGCTTCGCCAGAGCCACCGGGCCGACGGCACTTATGCCGCAATCGACTGTTACGAGCAGCCCAACCCCCTCCGCCTCAAGCGCTTCGATCGACTGGTCCGTAATCCCGTAGCCATCCGTAACGCGGTGTGGCAAGCGGACGACGACCTTTGCGCCGAGATGGTCCAGCGCCTCGCGGAGAATGGCGGCGGCGCTGATGCCGTCCGCGTCGTAATCCCCAAACACCCCAATACACTCACGGTTGCGCACTGCCTCGAGAATGCGGGCGACCGCTGCGTCCATACCCTTGAGGAGAAACGGATCGTTCTCCCGCACATCTTCGCCCTGGAGAAAGCCTTGGATGTTTTCGGGTGTTCTGTAGCCGCGATTGAAGAGCAGTTGCACTACCAGTCGATTGCACGTTGGCAAGGAATTAAAGAGCGTCACCGGAGCGAGAGGCGCTACCTGCCAGCGGTAGCGGGGAGATAGCATAGAGTGTCTTTCTGGTTTGTCAATCAGTCAGTTGGTTGCCTGTATTATACCACGCGCCACTGCAGGGACATGCTGAGCGCAGACTATGGGACTAACGAACCTGACTTGAATGTTTGTGACAAGTCAAATCCCGCGCTGTAGTGGTGGGTGGCAGCGGGGAGTCTTTGGGAAGAAGTAGATGGGAAGCGGCGAGGTTAGTTTAGGGATCGTCCGACTTGTCAATCGTTGAAGTCGAATTGTGCGAAACACGCTAAATGTGCACTCAACAGCGCAAGAGCTTACACAAATGCTGCGCAAACCCCACACTATCCCCAAACTTTGCGACTCATGGAGATCCCTTGCCCCGCTTGGAAGTTATGGTATGCTAGTGTTAGCGGAAGGGACGTAAAGGAGTAAACGTGAAAGGATAGGATCGTGGCTGCCGGTGCACATCCTGCTGCTTCTTTGGATGAGAACATCGCTGCGTACAATGAGATGCGCAAGGAGCTAGAGGACAATCACTTCGGAGAGTGGGTGGTGTTCCATGACCGGCGACTGGCTGGCTTCTACGGCACTTACTCCGATGCCGCCGACGGAGCGATGGAAGCCTATGGCGATGACCCCTATTTGATTCGGAGAGTCAGAAACTACCCGGAGCACCTTCCGGTTTCCGCCTTGATAGGGGGAGGCAAAGTTGCTCACCGCTGACATTGGGCCTATGGACAAAGACCTCCTCGTCCAAGATGGCCCACAGATCGAAGTAATGATTGGTTTTGACACCAAACTCATAAACACTTGTCCAATGCCAGCACTTCTGGACACCGGCGCAACTTACAGCTGCATTGACCTAGAACTTGCAAAGCGCCTAAGCCTCAAGCAAACAGACTCTCGGCAGCTTGTTGGGGCGCATGAGAAAAGAGTTACGCCTTTCTATATGGCAGACATTTACATACCACAGTTGGAGTGTGCTTGGCGTGATGAGTTCGGTGGATTGCCCCTTGAAGAAAACGGGTTCAGCTGCAAGGTCCTCATAGGAAGAAACCTGCTAAGCAACTTGCACCTGCGTTACGAGGGGTACACTGGAAAAGTGCTAATAGAATTCCCCAAACCAGGTTCTTAGCTAAGCCCCTCTTCCCCGGACAAGCCTTGGATTGAAAGACCCCGCCTTCCGGCGGGGACTGCCAATTGCCGTCCCAAGAATCAAGTCAAGTTCGTTATTCCCTCGTCTTTCCAGGTAGTAAGATCTCACGGGCCCGCTCTCCTGCCGGCTAGAGACTTTCATGGTTCGACGAGTGTTTGCAGGGCGTCTGTGTGGGTCGTAGGCAGACGCGCCCGCATGGCAGATCGGCATAGCGAACCTGCCGCGATCACTGGTGTCGCGGTCTCCGGACCGATGGGCGAGGCACCCGTACCGGGGCCCACGGCCCAATTCGCTCCCAGCACACGCAGGTGCGAGAATGGCAGCGCGCACGCCTCTCATGCCACGAATCCACCCCGCAAACGGATGCGTGGTAGTAGGCATAGTTTGGCAATCTATGCTATTGTCGCCGTATTGAACAAGCTCTTGTCGTAGCAACAGCGTTCGGAGCGCCTCGTCGGATTTGAAAGGCAAGCGATGCAACGAATTGCACGTGAAAACTATACGTACAGTTTCGATAAGGACGTGCCAGCGATAGCTGAAATAGCATCCGGCGACCGGCTCACGCTTGAGACCCATGATTCCTCTACCGGACGGATCAAGCGGCGAGAAGACCTGGACTTCTACCTCTCCGTGCGTAAGACCCGTGAGTCGAATCCGGCGTGCGGACCGGTCACCGTGCGCGGAGCGATGCCTGGGGACGGACTCAACGTTCGCATTGAAGAGATTGCGCTGGTACCTCCCGGTATCCTGCGCTTTACGCCGGGATTCGGCATTCTGGCCGACGCGGCAGAATCACCGGCGATTGTCATCGTAGACGTGCAAGGCGACACCCTCGTTCTCGATAACGGCATTTGCCTGCCTGCACGCCCGATGGTCGGCGTCGTCGGCACTGCATTACCTGATCGCGTCGTCTACACCGCCGACCCCGACATCAACGGGAGCAATATGGACTGCAACAGCATTGCCGAGGGCACGGTGGTGCACCTGCCGGTGTGGGTGCCGGGCGCGCAATTCGGCCTGGGCGACGTGCACGCGTCTATGGGTGATGCGGAGTCGACCGGCGGCGCAATTGAGATTTCAGCCGACGTGACGGTGCAAATTGACGTGGTGAAGAATGCCGGCTGGGAGAAAGTGTGGTGGGAGACCGATCAGTCCTGGATCACGTACGGGCACGGCGAGACGTTGGAAGTTGCCACACGTGAAGCGGTGGCGGACATGTCAGGGTTGCTCTCGCGGCAACTGAATGTGCCGTACCATGAGGGCTTCATGCTGATTAGCGCTTATGGCGACGTGCGGATCGGTCAAGCCGCCAACTGCGGCCTGGACGTGACATCTTGGGTAGAATTTCCTAAAGTAGCAAGAGAGTGATACCGGCGCAGTTCCTATCACGATGGCGTGGAGGATGCCATGAGCGAGCAGATTCCCCCGGACGAAAACGAAGATGACGTACGGCCCGCGCGCGGCCCGCAAGACGCCGACGATCCGGAGTTGCGACGAAAAACCCAGCGCGAACGCACCCTCGGCATCATCGTTGTTGGCATAATTGTAGTCGTCGCGCTCTTTGCCTTTGTCATCTATCCCCGTTTCCTGCAGCCCGTCCAACAGCAGACGGTTGCCAACATGCGCGGCGGCACGGAAGTGGCGGCGCAGGAGCATTTCACGCGCGCAATCGAGTTCATCAACGAATACGACTTCAACGGCGCCATGCGGGAATTGGATAGCGCCGTAGAGCTGGAGGGCGAGAATCCGCAATTCCGTTTGGTTCGGGCCATCGTTGCCGTGCAACTCGATCGCTATAGCAAGGCGTTGGAAGACCTCGACACGGTAATCGCAGCGGATCCCGGCATGGCCGATGCCTATGGTATGCGCGCGAACGTCTACTTGCTGCAGGAGAACTACGAATCGGCGCTGGATGACGCCGACTACGCAATCTCGCTGGATTCTGAAACCGCCCACCGCTACTTGACCCGCGCCAAGGTGTACCAGGCCATGGGCGAATACGAAAAGGCGCTGGAGGATGCTGACGATGCGATACTCCTCGATCCGGGAAACCCCGAGGCCTACCGCGTGCGCGCGTATCTGGGCATCAAGGTAGGCGCCTGCATGAACGCCTTGGCGGATGCAAATATCGTCACGGAGATGGTGCCAAATTTCTCAGGGGCGTATCTGGCGCGCATTGCCGTCTACCTGGCATTGGAGCAGTACGAGAACGCCATCGCCGATGCCACGCGGGAGATCGATATGGCGCCGGAGGGCAGTTTCGGCTACAACGCCCGCGCCTGGGCCTACGCCAAGGCCGGCCAGTATGAAAGAGCCCTTGAAGACGCCAACAGATCAATTGAACTCGATGACGAATGCGCCGAGTGCTACGATACCCGCTCGCTGGTGAAGCTTGGCCTCGGCGATCTCAACGCGGCGGAGTCCGACGCGGATAGAGCCCTGCAACTGAGCGATCACGCGAGTTGGGCCTACGTAGGACGCGCCAAGGTCTTTCTGGCTAAGAACCGGCTCGACGCCGCGCTGGCCGACGCCAATTCTGCGGCGGAAGCCGGCCCCAATGAACGCGACGTCTTCAGCATCCGCGCCCAAATCTACCGCGCCATGGGCCGCACCAGCGAGGCCAACCGCGACGAGGCCCGGAAACAGGCGCTTTCCTGTTAGACGGTGCGTAGGTTGGTGAAGTCTTCCCGGATTGCGCCAAGAGTTGTCGTGTGCTGAGAGCGTGGCGCGGCACTGGCAGTTGATACTGAGAGAACTCCCCATCCCAGTAGGCAGTGTCTGATTCGCGATCGCGAACTACCGAGACTTCACGGAATTTGAAGAGTCTGACTCTCAGTCGACCAGGACTCGCAAGACTTGTGCCAGCCGACTAGGAACTACCGCAGCGCGAGGATCTTCTCAACCTCGCGTACGTCGTTCGGGGCCGGAACCACGTCTTTCGCCACGTCCAGGGCGATTTGGGGGTCTTTGAGGCCGTGGCCGGTGAGCACGCAGACGATGCGGTCGGAAGACTTGACCTCGCCTGCGGCGGCCAGCTTCATGACGCCGGCGACCGAGGCGGCTGATGCCGGTTCGGCAAAGACGCCTTCACGCTCCGCCAGCAGTTTGTATGCATTCAGAATCTCGGGGTCGCTCACCGTATCGATCAGGCCGCCGGAGTCGTCGCGGGCGCGCACGGCACGCTGCCAGTTGGCGGGATTGCCGATGCGCAGCGCCGACGCCACGATGTCGGGATTCGCGATGGGCCGGTTTTCTACAATGGCGGCTGCACCCTCAGCCTCGAAGCCCCACATGCGCGGCAGGCGGGTTGTGCGTCCGGCCCGGTGGTACTCCCGGTAGCCCAGCCAATAGCTCGTGATGTTACCGGCGTTGCCGACCGGGATCGCGAGAATATCCGGCGAGTCGCCCAGTACGTCGCTGCATTCGAAGGCCGCTGTTTTCTGTCCCTGCAGCCGGTAGGGGTTGATGGAGTTGACCACCGTGATGGGGTTGCGGGCCGTAATCTCGCGCACGATACGCAACGCATCGTCGAACGTACCGTCCAGGGCAATGACCACCGCGCCGTAGATTAGGGCTTGGGCGAGCTTGCCCAGGGCGATCTTGCCTGCGGATACCACGACCACTGCCTTGATCTGCGCGGCGGCGGCATATGCGGCTGCGGCCGCGCTCGTATTGCCGGTGGATGCGCACATGATAGCCTCGGCGCCTTCTTCCAGCGCCTTGGCGACCGCCATCACCATGCCGCGGTCTTTGAACGAACCGGTGGGATTACAGCCCTCAAGCTTCAGCCAAAGCTCCGCGCACCCCACGCGCTCTTCCAGGGCGTGGGCGCGCACGAGCGGCGTGAAGCCCTCGCCCCGGCTGATGAGCGGAGTCCGCTCAGTTACCGGCAGGTACTCGCGGTAGTGCGCCAGCAAGTTGCGGCCGGCGGGGATTTTATTGCTTGCCTCGGCTGTATTCACGCGGCGAGAGATTGACTCCTCCGGAACAAAATCCGGCTAAGGTAGGTGTGCGGCAGAATCGCGCAGACCTGCCACTGGTTTGCTCTGATACTTTTCGCTATGTACGCACCGGCTCACCCAAGTCCACAATGCGGAGAAAGCCGGCAACTCTCTTCACCACTTCCAGGGCCGCAATGTCTTGCACGGCAGCCTGCATGGCCCGCTCATAGGCATCGTGGGTAGTAAAAACGAGCTCAGCCGTTTGATTGACCGGGTCGGCTTCTTTTTGGATCACGGAAGCAATGCTTATGCGATGTTCTCCGCAGATAGCCGCAATTTTGGCCAGCACTCCCGGTTGATCGGCGACCCACAGCCGAAAGTAAAATCGGGTTTCGATCTCGTCAATCGGTTTTAGCGACTTCGTGGCATCAATGGCATACGGAATACGGTTGGTTACACCGCTAATTATGTTGTGGGCCACGTCAATGGCGTCGGCGACTATGGCGCTGGCCGTCGGCTCCGAGCCCGCGCCGCGACCGTAGAACATCACGTTTCCCACCAGATCGCCCACGACGTACACTGCATTATACACGCCCTCCACGCTGGCGAGCGGCGCGGCTTGCGGAATTAGGGCCGGGTGGACCGCCGCTTCATACCGGCCGTTGTCTTGGCGGGCAAGCGCAAGCAACTTTATCACGTAGCCAAGGTCCTCCGCGTAACGGAAGTCTGCAGGCTCAAGCTGCATGATGCCTTCATGGTAAATGGCTGCGGGGTCAACTTGAGTGCGAAAGGCCAGGGACGTCAGGATTGCCAGTTTGTAGGCGGCGTCAATGCCCTCCACGTCCTTCGTCGGGTCGGCCTCGGCAAAGCCCAAATTCTGCGCTTCCGACAGCATATCCGCAAGAGCGGCGCCTTCTCGGGACATGCGGGTCAGGATATAGTTCGTCGTGCCGTTGATAATGGCGTAGATTGCATGAATCTCATTGGCGACCAGGTCTGAACGGAAGGGGCCGATCAGCGGAATGCCGCCGCCGACACTCGCTTCGTAGTAAATGTCGACGTTTTGCTGATTGGCTAGGCGCAGGAGTTCGGGCCCGTGGTTTGCCATCACGTCCTTATTGCCCGTAACCAGATGTTTGCCGGCCTGTATAGCACGCTTTGCGTACGTGTACGCCGGTTCCACGCCGCCGATTAGTTCGATCACGATGTGTATCGATGGGTCTTCCAGAATTTCGGCGGGATTGGTTGTCAATAGCGCCGGCTCGACGCTGATTTCCCGGGCTTTCGCCATGTCTCGCACCAGAATCTTCTTGACGCGCAGATCGCGGCCCGTTTCCATGGCAAGCACGCGGGCCTTCTCGCGGACGATGCGCATAACGCCGCTGCCGACGACGCCAAGGCCCAGCAACCCAATATTTATGGTCTTATCGTCATTCACCTCGTACCTTGCTCCTTAGCCGCGGCTACCTTATCGGTACACGTTTCTAGTTCTGGTTTTACCGGAGCCACCTGAGTGCTCTTCTACAGGGAGCCACTCTGAATCAGTTCCCGCCTTTGCTCCTAAGTGAGTCCCAGTCGATAGTCGAAGAATAGTGCCACATCCTGAGTGGGGTAGTACCGGTCATTGTATCCGCTGTACACAAATCCATTCTTGTTCAAGAACTGTATGGCGGGATAGTTTCTCGATTGGACGTCCATGCACAGTCCCTGCAGTTGGTTGTGCTTAGCCCAATTCAGACTCGTGCGCAGCAGGGCTGAACCCACTCCCCGCCGACGCAGATCGGGCCGGACAACGATGCATTGCAAGAGACCGGTGCCGAGCCGCCGGGGCGAAAGCATGTCCAAGTATCCCACGATCACTTGTTCTACTTCTGCCACCAAGAAGAGGTCGCCGTTCCTCCAGTCCGCATGCAAGTCGTCGGGGTCTAGCGGCGGGTGCAGCGTTAAGACACGTGGCAGGCGGCGCACGTTAAAGCCGGAGAGCTTCCGCTTGCCTTCCCAGCGCGTCTCCATAGCCCATACTGTTTGTGTTTGGTAAGAAGAATCGAGCCGTATGCAAGCGTCGATATCTCTGCGCTCGGCGCGGCGTACACGCATGCGGGAGGCCTAGGTAGTTAGCTTCACGTAGAGGTAGTTAAGCACAATGCGGAGAATGGCCGCAGTTGGGATGGCGAGCAACATGCCGGAGATGCCAAAGAGCGCGCCTCCGGCTAAGATTGCAAAAATTGTCAATACTGGATTAAGCTGCACGTACCGGCCCACGACGTTCGGGATGATGAGATAGTCTTCCAGATGCCGCAAAACGGTGTACACGAGGGCAACTACAATCGCGTTCACTACCGGCGACCAACCGAACGGGCTTGGGTAAACCAACGCGAGCAACACAGCGGGCGTTGCCGCCATGACAGGGCCGATAAACGGGATCAGCTCCAGGAAGCCCGCTACGGGGGCAAGCACCAATGCATAGGGCACGCCCAAGAGACGCAAGGAGATGTAGGTCGCTACCGACATGATTATTACCAGCATCAATTCGCCGCGAATAAAGCGGCCGAGCATGCGATCGACCTGACCACCCAACGTTGCCATTTCTTGCCGGTAGGGCGCCGGTACGATGCGCCGCGCCCACGTCCCAAAACGATTCGATTCAAGTAACAAATAGAACGTGGCAAAGAGACAGAGCAGGAATTTCAGCATGAGTTCCACAACGTGAATCGCGATGTCTAGTGCGGCATCGACCATTGTGGAAGTAGCAGAATCCAGCGCCCCCGCCAACAGCTCGCCGGATGTTCCAATTACGGTTTCTAACCCAAAGAGATCAACCTGCGCGTACGAGGCGAGAGTATTATCGAGATTCTCGACAATACTTGGCAGGCTGCCGCGAAGGCCTTCAAGTTCACGACTCAACGGCGGGTAGCCGAATGTAAAGAGCAGCACAATGCCGCCAACGAAGAAGCCCATGAGAATCAAGGTCACCCAGAAGCGATGCAGACGCGTATGTCTACAGACCCAGGAGACGAGAGGCGCCAACAGGTATGCCAAGACCGCCGCCCAAATGAACGGCCAGATAATGGCCCGCACGCCGTACACAAAGAAGACCGCAACGACGAGGAGCAGCAAGACCACCATGACCTTGGTGCGTTGCGAGAAGCGGATGCCCTGAGGCTGCGGCAACGGTGGATTCTCCGGTGCTTCCTTAGAGACGTCCTCCACCTCGGAAGACTTTGAAATGCTGCTCATAGACTCACTTTACCAGTTCAATTCGTAAGCAAGGCACACATATTAACTATGACACAGGCAGCACGGAAACGCATCTCCACTCTAGGGAAGAGGCCCTTTGTGGGATCAAAATACGGGCGCAAATCGTGCAAGAAACTGTTGACGAATGCTTAATTTTCGCTTAGAATTAAGGGCGTACGCTATTCACATAAGTTCAACTGTCTGGGTCAGGAGGCAATAGATGGCGAGTAGTACCGATGTTGATACTGTCCTTCGAATTTACACCTCCTATCTCGCAAATCAAAGGCGGCTTTCACGAACGGAGACGGGTAAGAGGATTAGATGGCTGAGAGAATTTGGTCTCTCTATGTGCAATCGGAAGACAATCTACGAAATATCGGTACGTGACGTCGTCATCTATTTTGCAGAGTGGTCTGAGAAATTTGAAAATCCGGCTGAATGGTATGACCGCTATAAGGTCCTTGAAAGATTCTTTGACGATCTTGTAGATATGCAAGTTCTTGAAACAAATCAAATCAAAGGCATTTACGACGATACCGATATCGAGCCCGATCTCGCGGAAGATACGGAACCGGCAGAATCTCTCGCGCCGGTAAACTGGTTGCGACAGGACCATCCTCTGTATTAGGCATTGCGCCTTTTCTGAAGTGGGTCCGTCTGGCGAATAAAACAGTACATGGTAGTCTACTGTAGTGGTTTCCTGGCTGACAATAAACCAACCAGGTGCTGCCGCTCCCGTTGCGCAGGCTCTCCTGTACGCTTCAACGTACCGATCATTGCATTGGCGGAGCGCACCGCCAATGACATCACGGAGTAACAGACTTCTCGGGTACGCTCTGTGCCAGGACGGCAGGCAACGCGGCATTCTGACGCACATGCCAACGCAAGTTAATCGTCTGCGACCCGTTCTATGGCGGCCTGCTCGCCGCACGTGCTGAAAACCCCCCTTCTGCTCGGCAACCACATCGCCACAGTTTCTGCTCTTGCGCCGTTGGTACGTCCAAATGGTGCCAAGCAGAGTTCCAGTGACTTTCGCGACGGAGCAACATGGTCAAAAGGACGATGAATGGGAACGCTTTGTTTCGGACTTGAAGAGAAAATCGTCTTTGCCGGCGATAGCATTACTGACTGTGGAAGGCGCACGGAGCAGGACGGTCCCTATGGGAGGGGCTACGTAAGTCTTGTGCGAGCCCTCCTCCACGCGCGCTATCCCGAGTATGGCCTGTCGGTGGTCAACCGAGGCATTGGCGGCAACACGGTGCGCGACCTGGCGGCGCGTTGGGACGCGGACGTACTTGCCGAGGAAGCGGACTGGCTCTCGGTCAAGATCGGCATCAACGACGTAGGGCGGCTCATTGTTGGCAACATGGTTGATCACGTTCCGCTCGCCGAGTATGAAGCGACGTATCGGTCACTTCTCCAACAGTCTGCGGCTGCTGCCAATGGCAAGCTCATTCTGATGGAGCCCTATGTGATTGCGCCGCCGTTGCAAGGCGATGCGGAAGTGGTGTCAGGCCTAAGTCTGACAGAGGTGCAGGCGCAATTCGGCAACTTGCGCGCGAGCGGCGTGCGAGACGATCCCCTCTTGACGGCCGGCTGGATGCATTTCCGTGCCCATATCGATGCGTACATTGAGGTCGTACACCGTCTCGCCGGGGAATTTGACGCCATTCTTGTCCGCACCCAAGCCGCCTTCGATATAGCGCTGGAAGCGCAGCCTCCGGCAGAGTGGGCTGCGGACCGCATTCATCCCGATTTGCCCGGCCATGCTGTGATTGCCCGCGCTTTCTTGGCAGCGGTAGGATATGGCGATATCTAAGACCTCGCATTCCAGTCACCCGGGCGGCGCGGGGATGATTGGAAAAACTGTGCATTGAGCGCTGGAAGTCGCATCACAGCGCACGGGCGCTGGCTAATAAGTGGTCTAACAGGCGCAAAAGGAGATTTGTGTGAGTACCAAGCTTCGGGTCGGCATCGTCGGACTTGGCGGCAATGGCGGACGGTTCTTGGAGGCGTACACTACCAACCCCCGCGTTGAGGTTGCAGCCATCTGCGACGTGCGGGACGATCACCGCCAGGCGCTGCAAGAGAAGTACGGCGTGCCGCATGGCTATGCCGACTTCGCAAAGCTCTTGGACCACGACGGCATAGATATGGTTTCCATCCACGCGCCGGATAGGCTCCACGCGCAATTTGCGCTCGCCACGCTCGACGCCGCCAAGCACGTGTTCGTGGAAAAGCCGATGGCGACGAGCATTGAAGACTGCGTGCGCCTTGTGGAACGCGCGGACTGCGCCGCGACGCGGGTGGCGGTTGGACACGTGCTGCGCACGCGGCCCTTCTTCCGGATGCTCAAGGGGATGGTGGATACCGGAGAGCTTGGTTCGCTCTATGCGATGCGTACGCACTACCTTACGAACGCAATGCAGAGGGGCGAAAGCTTCCTCAAGACTGCGAACAGCAGCTATTCTCCGCCGATGCTCACCATGGGCGTGCATCCGGTGGACTTAATGCGTTGGTACGCGGGCGACGTGGTGGAAGTGCAGGCCATGGAAAATCAAGGCCTGGCGATGCCCGGGAATCCTATCGACGAGTCGGTGACGGCGGTGTACCGCTTTGCCTCCGGCACCACGGGCAGCGTTACGGTGTGTTGGGCGTCGAATTATGTCTTCGACTCTTTCTACGGCCTCGAACTCCACGGCAGCGAGGCGAGCGTGGTCTGGGACAAGATACACCGTAGAGAGACGAACAAGGCAGTGCCGCTGCCCACGCCCCCGCAACCAACGCGCGCCGGTTATGCTGCGGAGGTTGACACCGTTGTAGATAGCCTCCTCGACGATACCCCGCTCTTCTGCGACGTTCGTGAGGGCGCCCGCAGCGCCATCGCGTGCCTAACGGCCATAGAAGCCGCGAAGACCGGCAAGACGCTGGAAGTACCAAACCCGTAATTGCCTCAAGTAGAGTTCTATAGTTTCAATGGTACGAATCTTCGCTATTCCGTTCGCACTGAGCTTGTCGAAGTGCAAACAGGCAGCGGTCGGGCTAAGAGAATTCAGCGGCACGGCAGCGAAACTTGGTACAATTGACGTGAACGGAGGACTGGACGCCCTTGGCAAGTGAGCGGAGTGAGACCGATGGCGATTATGGATACCCACGAAGCCTTCAAACTCCTGCAAAACGCCGGTCTTGACGATGAGAAGGCGGAAGCAATTGTGCGCGTGGTGGGCGTGGGCCAAGACTCCCTGGCGACCAAGGTCGACCTGGAAGCGCTAGCGCAGACGACCAAGGCAGACCTGGAAGCGCTGGAGTTGCGCCTGCGGCATGACTTGACGCTGCGCTTGGGCGCGATGGTGTTTACGGCCGCGGGCGTGCAGGTGGTGATCGTCGTCTTCCTGCTGACGCAATTCCTCTCCAATTAGCAGAGAGGAGCCGCGCGATACGGAAAGAGGCAATCACGTGGAGTTGCCTTTCGACAGGTAGACGCAGGTTTTGAATCCCCGCCTCAGACGCTGTAGCGCGGGGACTTGTCCCCCCCCCCCCCTCTTAGGGTGTTGAGCAATACAGTTCTCACCTGCAGCTAGGACTCCTGGGGTTCAAACGGCACATTCGCACAATAGCTAACAAAAGGAAGCCTGGAGAGTGCTAAACTCTCCAGGCTTCTAATCTCCAGCCAAGGTATGTGAAAACGCGTTGTTAGACCCTCAACCTACAGGTTGGCGGCGTTCCAGTCGTCCACGATGACCTGGCAGTCTTCCTCTGCCTTCTCAAGGGCCTGCTTGGCGGTGGTTGCTTCTTCGTTCCACCACGGGGTCATGGCTTCGCCGTAAGCGCCCCGCAATTCACCGTATTGGGGATGCGGGAAGTACGGCTTGGCGTAGTCAGCTGCCCGGGCGAACGCCAGCAGGTTGGACGGATCCGGTGAATCCTCCGACGGGACGAAAACTTCCTCGGCGATCGAGTTGATCGCCGGGATGATGTTGCCCTGGCCGCCGGTCCAGCTCAGGTGTTCCTCTCCAACGAGGAACGAAAGGAACTCGGCAGCGGCGTCCAACTTCTTGGTGGTGGCTACCGTGAAGATTTCCTCGATGCCGAAGAACGCGCCCTTGCCTTCCTGACCGTCGCCAACCGCCGTCGGTTGCTCGACGATGTCGAAGTTCACGCCGGCTTCATGGCGCCGGATCGGCTCCAAGCCCCACGTGCCGTAGACGGCCATGGCGACTTTGCCGTTGGCGAATGAATTGAAGAACTGCGCGTCCTCTTGGCGGTTGTAGTCCTCAGCGCGCGGGCCGACTTCATACTTCGCCCAGTTGTCGCGCCACCATTGGACCGACTCGAGTCCCAGCGGACCGTCTACCACAACCTCGGTACCGGAATCGTCCATGAAGCCCTGATACATGCCCGCGATCCAGTAAGCGACGTAGTGTATAGTCGCCACGCCCCAGATCTTCTCATCGGACGTGCTCAGGCTGGCGGACACCTTCTGCGCCGCTGCGAGGCGGTCTTCAAACGTGTCGCTATCTTGGGGATAGGACACGCCGGCCTTGTCGAAAAGGTCCTTGTTGTAGAACCACGCCGTGGTGTTGATGCCGATGGGCGCCGCAATCAATTTGCCCTGCCACGTAAGACCATTCACCAGCGTCTGATTGAGCTGGCTCATATCGTACTTCATGCCTTTGAGCAGTTCGTTGGCATCGTACAAGATACCGGAAAAGGGATGCAGCCCTACACCAAACCAGCCCATGTCCGGGGCCGCGCCGCCCGCCACCGTGGCGAGAAGCTTCGACCTGGGATTGCCGCCAAAACTGCCGGCAACGTCCAGGGTGTTAACCGTGACACCGGTCTCCTTGGCGTTGTAGGTCTCCAGGATCCACTCCAGCCAGCGGGTCTTACCCGCCGAATAGTGGGGCCACAGGAAGGTGACTTCCGTCGGCTCCATCATTGCCGGCTTATCCGCCTCTTTTGCCATCTCGGCGCCCTCTGCAGGGGCCATGGCAGTTGCACCCGTCTGGGCGCAGGCAGCCAGCAACGCCGTGCCGCCAACCAACGCGGCACCGCCGCGCAGGAACTGGCTTCTTGAAATGCGCTTCTCACTAAGCATGCAAGACCTCCTCAATGGGTCTAAAGTACACTTGCTTATCCCTGTTCCGATTGAACAGACTACCGATTCCGTAGCCTTACTACTATAGCATAGTCCCTGCTGCTCGTTGAGCACGCAGTTTGCGCAGGAATGGGACAGCGCTTGCTCCACGCAAAGCGATAAGGTAAGAGCGGTACTATACTCTCGTGGGCATGCTACGCCGGAAGAAGGCCCAAGAACACCGCCAGCAGGAAGCCAAACGCCGCTATCACCAAGCCGGCCGTGGTGAAGACGAGACCGACAAGCCAGCGCTGCTGGGCACTGAAGCGGTCGGCAATATCTACTTTCAAGTCGGAGATTGCCGCGTTTAACGCATCTGTCGTCACGAGGTTGTCATGCTGGTTGCTTATGGCGTCAACCAAAACCGCAGCCTGGCGCTCGGGTATCCCCGCTTTCACAAACGCTGTGAACGTCTTATGAGTGTCAAAGACCGCCATCGGCTGTCCTCTCTCGGATCGAATTGCTCCCGGCGTGCTACGCCGGCAGCAGGAAGCCAAACGCCGCTATCACCAAGCCGGCCGTGGTGAAGACGAGACCGCCAAGCCAGCGCTGCTGGGCGCTGAAGCGGTCGGTAATGTCGACTTTCAAGTCGGCGATTTCGACTTTCAACTCAGCTTTCAACTCGGCTAGTGCCGAGTTCAATACGTCCGTAGTCACCAAGCTATCGTGCCGGTTGCCTATGGCGTCTACCAAAACCGCAGCCTGGCGCTCGGGTATCCCCGCTTTCACAAATGCTGTGAACGTCTTGTGGGTGTCTATGATCGCCATCAGCTACTTCCGTACTGGCGCCACTACCAGCGTGCTAACCACCGCACAGGCGTGAAAGAACATGCTTGGATTCGTTATCCACACACGTTCGACCTTACCCTGATTGAATGGACCTCACTACGGTACCAACTTTACTATAGCATGGCCCACGCCGATTCGGTGTACACCTGTGGGTGCAACCAAGTAGCGAAACTTGCTTACCGGCCAGAGCGACAGCGCTAGAGCGGCAGATGTATGTCCCCGCCTTGCTCCGCGGACATAAATGTCGCCAGGCACACTTCCAAGGCGCGGCGGCCGTCGTTACCGTCCGGCATGGGCGGCGTGCCGTTGCGCGCGCTGTCGTAGAAGGCGGCGAGTTGGTTCGTCATGCCCACGCTGCTCGGCTCGGACTCGATCTCCTCGCGCTTGCCGTCGTGGGTCACCAAAGTCGGTCCGGAATGCCGGTTGATGTGAATGGCGCCCTTGGTACCGGCAATGCCGAAGTTCGACGCGCCCGCCGGGTAGATCTGGCTGCTGTGCAGCGAACCGATAGCGCCGTTTTCATAGTTCAACGTCGTGATAAAGGTATCCTCAACGTCGGTATTGGCAAACGTGCCGAACGTGGCGTTGCCGTGCACGGAAGCAACGGGGCCTCCCATCCAGAGGAGCAGGTCAAGTTCGTGCACCGACGACGACCACGTGCCGCCCACCGTCTCGCGCTTCAGCCGCCACTCGCCCACGCCAAACGGGGGCCGGCCGCTCAGGCGTGTCGACCACGCCAGCTTGAGATCGCCAATATCGCCGTTTTGCAACCGCTTGTGCACCTCGACGTAGGTCGGCCAGTACCGCATCACGAAACCCAGCATCAACGGTACGCCAGCCTTGTCGGCGGCGGCGATCATGGCATCGCAGTCATCGAGCTGCAGCGCCATGGGCTTCTCGCAGAAGATGGCGATGCCGGCTTCTGCCGCATCGACGCAAATTTCCCGGTGCGTCCAGGTGGGCGTTACCACCAAGACCGCATCAAGCCCTTCAGCGAGGAGGTCGCGGTGGTCGGTGAACGCCTTGACACCAAGCTCATCCGCGACCGCTTGAGCGGACTCCTTGTGCACATCCACCACGCCGACTAACTCGATGTCTTCCATCTCATGCGAGATCTTCGCTTCGCTCGGCCCCAGACCTCCACACCCGATTACACCGGTTCGCAACGAATTCGCCATGATCGGACCCTCCTCTTGGCTCACATGTACAAGGTAGAGACATTTGCCCCACGCAGATTTGAAAATCATGATAGCAGCTACCATGCCCGTTGGAAACTTTGAGGCTGCGAGATACGCAGTAGCCACATTTCTCTTGCCGGTGTAGAGAGTTGCCTACCGCCGGAGAGCACGGGGAGTGAGTTGGAACAGGGACCGTATCCTCTCACCCCGGCCCTCTCCGAGAAGACCTTTGCATAACTCCTTAATTCCGGCGCAAGCGGGAATCCAGAGGGAAGTGAGTAGTTTGGGTTTGCAAGCCGTGAAGCTGTTCTTTACCGACATGACTTCCTTCTTCCAATGAGGCGAAAGGGAATCTGCAAAGTCATTCCAGGGAGGGGCAGCTTCTCGCGTGCGAGCCAGGGCCTCGTAAGGGTCTCCTTCGGCGAGAGAATCTCTGTACAATGGAGCCACGAGTTTCATGGCAATCGCGTAGGAGTTCACTATGGCGGACAAGTATCGCGCAGGCATTATCGGTTGCGGGTGGATGGGCAAGTCGCACGCGCAGGCATATGCCGAATTGGAAAACGTAACCATGGCGGCGGCAGCGGACATCCATCCAACGTCACTGGCAGAGTTACAGGAAGAGCACGGCATTCCCAACGGCTACGCCGACTATCACGAGATGCTAGCAAATGAAGACCTGGATATTATCAGCGTCTGCTCGTGGCCGGGTCTGCATGCGCCTATGACGATCGCCGCCGCTGAAGCCAAAGTGCCGGGCATCATCTGCGAGAAGCCCATGGCGCGCACGCTGGCCGAGGCTGACGCGATGATTGCCGCTGCCGAGGAGCACGGCTCCAAGCTCGTGATCGGTCACCAGGGGCGCTTTCGCACGCAGACGAACGCCATTCGCAGTCTCATCCAGGATGGCGCCATCGGCCGCGTGGAGTTTCTCTACATCCAGCAGAGCGGTGGCTTGTCAAACAGCTCTATACACAACGTAGATTATGCCCGCTACATCCTCGGCGACCCGAAAGTGGCATGGGTCATGGGGTCCGTCGAGCGCCGCACCGACCGCTACGAACGCGCCGAGCGCATCGAGGACCGCGCCCAAGCCCTCATCGGCTTTGCGGGCGGTGTGCGAGGGGTATTGGAGTCGGATATCGGTGATGATCGCCGCGTGCAACCTTGCATCGTCTACGGCTCCCACGGCAGCATCTTCCCTGTGAGCAACGGCATTCGGCTGCTCACGACCGACGGCGTCCGAGAGATCTCCTTCAAGGAGCCGAATGCGCAAGCCCTCCAGGCGAAAGAGCTAATCGAGTGGATCGAAGGGCGCCGCGAGCATCGCGGACACGCGCAAAACGGACGCCAGGCGCTGGAAGTGCTGCTGGCGATTTCCGCATCCACCTACACGCGCGGCATCGTCAACTTTCCGCTGGAAATTACGGAATATCCGCTTGGATTGGCCGTTGACGAAGGCGTCCTGCCGGTGGAGCAGCCCGGCGCGTACGACATCCGCGGCTATCTGGTACGAAAAGACTGAGCACGGTACACTGTCACCAAGAATTCAACTAGGTTGCGGCCCAAGTCTCTTGTGTAGCAAGGGCATAGCGACAAACCTGCACTCCGGTAGCGCAGGTTACAAACCTGCGCCTCTTGCGCGGCAGCGGCGTGTTTCACATAACACGGGCTGCATCGGTACGTCTCCGTAATTCTTGGGAAACTTTGAAAAAAACAAAGGAGCACCAACATGGCCGTACAGAGCGCACAGATTCTTTCACAAGACGAGTTGGCAGCGAAACTGGCAGAACAGCCGCGCGTCGAGCTCGGCACGTTTCCCACGCCCTTAGACGCTTGCCCCCGACTCTCAGAGGCCGTGGGCGGGCCGCCGATCTACATCAAGCGCGACGACCTCACGGGCCTCGCCCTCGGTGGCAACAAGACCCGCAACCTGGAGTTTCAGTTAGGTTCGGCGCTAGCTCAGGGCTGCGATAGCGTGGTCGCCGGGGCTGATACCCAGTCGAACCAGTGCCGCCAGGCCTCTGCTGCCTGTGCTAAAGTGGGCCTGGAATGCTTCCTCGTCCTGGCCGGCGGCCTCCACAACGAGGTACAAGGCAACCTGCTGCTCGATCACATCTTTGGCGCAAACGTCACGGTGTTGGAAGACGTGAATATCGACGGCCTGCAAGCGCGCATCGATCCCATTGAGGCGGAGTTGCGCGCCCAGGGCAGGAAGCCGTACCGCATCACGAGCATGTACCCCGAACCGGCGCTGCGGGCCATGTGCGGCTACTTGAGCTGCGCGCTGGAGCTCTCTACCCAGCTAGATTCTCTTCCCAATCCGCCAAGCACAATCTTCATCACTTCCGGCTCCGGCACGACCCACGCGGGTTTTGCGGCCGGTATCAAAGTGCTGGGCCTGCCAATTAGAGTGGTTGGCATCACGATCAAAGAGCCTGCGGACGAGCAGCGTGAGACCGTGGCGGCGCGATCCCAGCGGCTGGCGGAACAGCTTGACATTCCGTGCGGCCTTTCCGCGGATGAGGTCCACGTCTCGGATGACTATCTCGGCGCAGGCTACGGCGCGGTAACTGATGAAGGCATGGAAGCCATCCGGCTCACCGCCCAGCTCGAGGGTATATTGCTCGAACCGGTCTACACCGGCAAGACGATGTCCGGCGTCATTAACATGGCGCGAAACGGCGACCTGCCGTCCGACCAGCCGGTGATCATGGTCCACACCGGCGGCATTCCGGCGCTGTTCGCGTACCACGAAGAGATGATGGCCGCGGTCTAGTAGGTGCAAGAGAGCGACATGACTATCTGCGGACCGGCGATTGTGACGGCGGAAAAAGCCTCGAGTCTGAGGTAAACAACCTATGGGTACTATGAAACGGCTGGCGACCATGGCGGGGTGCTGGCAAGGGTCCAACCGCCTGCACGATCCCTTCTCGGGCAAGCCCGAGGATTCCGCGTCCTCGATGGAACTGACCCCGCTCCTGGGTGGCCGGTTCTTACGTCTGGACTACGACTGGAGCTACCGGGGCGCGCGGCAGGAAGGCTCCCTCCTGATAGGTTGCCAACCAGAGCAGGGCAGGATGACGGTTCACTGGATCGATTCGTGGCATATGTCGCACGACGTGCTGGCCTGCACGGGCGCCGTCGAAGAGAGCGGCGACGTCGACGTGCGCGGCAGCTACGCCGCGCCGCCGGGCCCGGACTGGGGCTGGCGCATCGTCATCCGACCGGCCGAGCCGGCGGCGCTGCACGTCGTCATGCACAACGTGACCCCCGACGGCGAAGAAGCCGTGGCCGTCGAGGCAACCTATGCGCGCGCGGAAGTCACTGACTGAAGTGGAAATCTCGGTGGCGCCCTGTTGGACGTTCGCTAGCCTGCCGTCCCATCCTTGCGGCTGTGGAGAAGAATCAGGTTGCCGTCCGGGTCAGCGATTCCGGCCGCGTAGCAGGTGGCCTGTTCGCCGGGCTCGAGCACCACGTCCACGTGCTGCGCGCGTAATTCGTCAATGGCTTGGTGCACGTCATCGACCGCTATTGCAATTGCGGCGCTGCTGGCCTCTCCTTTCGCGGCATGGTCCTCGCGAGAGGACCGCAGCGCGAGCACTGTTGGCGTGTCACCGACCGCAAACTCTACCCAGCCCGGATCGACCCACGCAAAGAGCGTGAGGCCCAGTGTGTTCTCGTAGAAGTCCGCGCTCTTGCTGATGTCACCGACGGTGTAGCAGAAGAAATCGACGCCTCTCGGTTTCATAATGTTCTCCACAGTTGATCAACATCACTGGGTTGATGTGCCGGCGTAGGTTAGGTTTTCCCTGCGTGATGCGAGTGCAAGGAAGTCTGTCTCGATAGTAGCAGAAGCATGACGCGAGTCCAGCGATCTCAATACATACTGCAGCTTTCTTTGGGTAAGCAGGGCGGCTCGGTTCCATTCTATGTGTCATTAATCCCCGCTCAGTGGTGCACCTTCTCGATAGTTGCGGTGCGACAGTCTTGACGAGCAACTCAAAGTCGTATAGAACTATAGGTGAGGTAAGGCATTGCCACGCTGAGGAGATCGTTGCAATCGCGGTCGCTCCTCAGTCAGAGGCACAACTCTAGTGGAGGTATTCCGTAATGGGAATTGTGCGTTCTATGAAGGTCACGCGGCGTACGGCGCTCGCGAGCGCGGGAGCAAGCGCGCTCGGCATAGTGATTGCCGCAGCGTGCGGTCAGGCGACCGTGACAGCGCCCGAGGAAGCTCCCAAAGAGGAGATGAAGGAGGAGGCGCCCAAGGCTGAGGCCACGGCAATGCCGGAGGTCGAAACCGCAACAATCGACATGATCTCGGCGGAGAAACCCACCACGCGGCCGGTCTTGGAGCCAATCCTCGCCGACTTCACCGAGCAGATGCCGCACATCGCGGTTGATCTGGTGCCGTCCGGGGGCTGGGGCGAGGTGAGAACGAAATTCTACGCGGCACAGGCGGCGGGCGATCCCATCAACATCATGGAGAACGGCTGGAGCGCGGTCCTCACCACGTTCGAGACCGGTGTGACGATCGACCTCGCGCCGTTCTTTACGCGGGACAAGATTGATCCCGCCGCCACTTTTGCGGCCCCGGCCATAAACATGTGGACCGTAGAAGGCAGAATTCTCGGTATGCCCATCACCATGTCGGTAGACTCAATGGCCTACAACGTGGAGATCTTCGAGGCGGCCGGCATCAATCCCCTGCCCGTAGACCTTAACGACACCGACTGGAACATGGAAACACTCCTGGACTTGTCTACGCAGCTTACCAATGAAGACCGCACGCAGTTTGGCCACGGCGGCGGCATAACCTGCTCCAATGGCGGCGGCATCGGTACCGGCACCTTCTGGGGCGTAGGTCCGTGGGACTCCGAGGAGGGACGGGCAACGATAGACACGCCGGAGTTTATCGACGCGCTGGACTGGTGGCGTGATTTCGGCGATAAGCACCGCGTGACACCGAACGCTGATGAGCGTGAGGCGGCCATGGGTGGGCAGAGCGGCAACGTCTTCATGTCCGGTAAAGTGGCAATGCAGCTTACGTGCACGTCGTTCCGCGACGCGCCATTCACGTGGGCGCTGGCGACTATGCCGTATTCCGGCGAGGGGCCGAGCCAATCAGGCCGCACGTGGACGCACCCATTGCAAATGGCAGACGACGGCACCGACCAGAATGACTTGGCATGGGAGCTCTTCAAGTGGCTCCTTCAGCCGGAAAACGGTGGTCGCTATCCACCGTCGGCAGGTCACGTCGTGTCGCCTCTCTTGGATGACAACGCGTCAACGTTGGCGCAAGATGGCTACAAGAATAGCTTGGGCGTCGACCCCAGAGCGTTCTTGCTCCACTCGCGTACCACGAAGCCGGCCGGCTGGGGCCTCTGGACGTTCACGGAGTTTGGTGACATCTCCGGCGACCTTAACGGTCAGTATCGTGAGTTCCTTGCCGGAAATCTCACAGCCGCGGAGTACGCGCGCTGGGCGGCCGATCTCATCAACGAGACACTCGGCGGCAAGTAGACGGCAGCTTCACGCGCCCACCGGGCTTGCGTTGGGTGTGCCTTTGGCGCAATCGCCGCGCCCGGTAGGTGGCGACTGGCCTGGGAAGAAGTTGGTTGCATTGTGTAGGGGCACGATATATCGTGCCCCTACGTGCTTACTGGGCGAGGTGATTTGGGCCGTCATTCCCGCGCAAGCTCGCCCCCGTGCGGGCGCGCCAAATCCATCTTCATGTGCTGCAAGATATTTTTGCTAGGCCGAAAAGCAGGTTGTCACATCCGAAATTTTGGTCTATGTCAATTGTCTTTACGATTCACCCTGGGAACCAAGGCGCCAAAGATCTCCCGCGATCGCTGGAGAGTCCTCGCTCTCCCTCGAAATGACGGAACTGTAGAAGGAGCGCTCCATTGGCAGATTTCCGACCGGGTCAACTGAGGCTCGGCACCGGCGCCGAGCGCATCACCCCGCCGCTCGGCGTGCCGTTGCCCTTGGCCTACAGCGGCGGTGGAGCGCCCGTGGTTGTAGAGGGTCGGTACGATGACTGCTGGGCGCGGGCAATGGTGCTGGAGCAGGGCGAAACTCGGCTGGCGATTGTCTCGGTAGACCTCTGCACCATGCGTGACGACCAGTACCAGGAGGTCGTCGCTCGCATTGCGTTGCGCTGTCACATCCCTACGGAAAACATCGCCATCGCGTGTACGCACAATCACTCGAACAACTCACTGCTGGAGCCCTTTGACGCGCCGCCCTCACCGTGGCAGGAGACGTTGAACGATCTGATCGTCTCCGCCGTGTACCAGGCGGGCCAACGTTTGGAGCCGGTTTCGCGCATTCGCTACGCCACGGCGCGGTACGGCAACGTCGCCTATAACCGCCGGGTCGTGCTACCCGAAGTCGTGTGTATGCTCATTGGCGCAGAACCGAATTGGGAGAGCATCGTAGAGCGGTTGACCGGCGCATTGGGAGCGACGCGGGAGCAATTGGGTATGCAGAGCGATCCTATAGTCCCCGGTGGGATTGTGGACGACCGCTTGCGCCTGTTGGCATTTGAAGGCGCCGGAGAAGCAACTATCGCCAGTATCGTAAGCGCCGCGTGCCATCCGGTAACACACAGTTTCGCCGATCAGCATACCTGTGCAGACTATCCCGGCATTCTTGTCAGGCAAGCAGAGCGCGAATTGGGCGGTAGGGCGCTCTTTCTGCAAGGCTGTAGCGGCGACGTGCGCACGCGCTATCGCGAACCTACCTACAGGGAGGTAGAGCGGGTGGGCGAGCAGTTTGGCAGTGCCTTGCGCGAGGCGGCGAGCAATTTGGAGGAGATTGCCGGGCCGCACACGATCGGCGCCATAAAGCAAGAGATAGAATTGCCCCTGAAGCCATATCAAGCGCGGCAAAAACAGCAGACTCGGCTGGCTGAGCTAGAGGAATCCCTGCGCAAGATGGCGCACGTGCCTGCCGATAGTGCCAATGACATTCGGGAACGCTGGGCCATCTATCAGGAAAGCGCCTTCCTGCGCTATCAACTGAAGTGGGGTGACCTGGAGACCCGCCGGGCCGACCTAGAGCGCGAGCGCGTGGCGGTAACTCTGCAGGCGCTGCAAATCGGCGGTGTGTTAGTGCTTACTTCCCCCGCAGAGGTCTTTGCCGAGACAGGCATAGCTCTGTCAGATTGGGCGGCAGAACAGGGGTGGCGCGGCAGTATCGTCTCATCTTGCACCAACGGCTACGTCAATTACATTCCACCCCGGGCAGAGGCGGACCGCGGCGGCTTTGAGCCAAGCTGCACCATGCTTGCCTCGGGCGCGTGTGAGCAGATGGTTGCTTCTCTCAAGGCTTTGGGCCGGCAGGTGTCGGCCTAGGCAGGTGGCGACTGAAATCACCGGACCAATGTGGTAAGAAGGCAAAGCCGCTCTCAGGAACGGCTTCTGTACACGAGTCGCGGCGAGCACCCTACCTGCGAAAGCAAAAGAGCGCCCAAACGGGCGCTCCCTCATTTCTGCCGAGCCTACCTGGACCTGCCAGCGGCGGGTCCGGCTATGCGTGGCTATGTGGCCATGCCAGGATACGGTCGGGTGCGGGGTTTTTGTGCGCTGTCATCGCTGTCCTGTGGGGGCGATGACGGCTGCTGGTCTTCATTGTCCACCAGCGTACTTGCCGCCTGGGTATCCACGTCGTCGGAGGGTTCAGGCTCTTCTTCGAAGAACGCACTGAAGGCCTTCCCGTCGAATGTCTCAACTTCCATGAGCGTATCGGCAATCTCCACGAGCTTGTCCCTGTGCTCGGTGAGAATGCTCGATGCCCGATCATGGGCCTCCTGAATCAGTCCTTCGACTTCACCGTCGATATCTTGCGCCACCGCTTCGCTGTAGTTGCGCTGTTCTTGGATGTCTCGGCCCAAGAAGATGAGCTCTTCTTTGCGGCCAAATGCGCGGGGGCCGAGTTTCTCGCTCATGCCGTACTCCATGACCATGCGCCGCGCCAAGGTAGTGGCCATTTCAATATCGTTGGAAGCGCCTGTTGTCATTTCACCAAAGATCAGCACTTCCGCCGCGTAGCCGCCCAGGGCAAAGGCCATCTGTTGTCTGAATTGCGATCGCGTCCATAGGTGGCGGTCCTCCGGCGGAAGGACCCGGGTGTACCCACCGGCGCGACCCCGCGCTACGATGGAAATCTTGTGTACCGGGTCGACGTCCGGCAGCAATTGCGCCACCAAAGCATGGCCCACCTCGTGGTACGCCGTGACTTTCTTTTCGCGCGGGCTTATGATGCGGCTGCGCCGTTCCGGGCCGGCGAGGACGCGTTCAACCGCTTCTTCAACCTCTTCCTGACTAATGGCTTTCTTGTTGCGCCGCGCGGCCAGCAACGCCGCTTCATTGAGCAGGTTCTTCAGATCGGCGCCGGAGAAGCCCGGCGTCTGTCGGGCGATGGTCTCCAAGTCCAGGTCATCCGCCAGCGGCTTATCCTTGCTGTACAGTTGCAGAATGTGCTCACGGCCTTGCACGTCGGGGCTGTCGAGGACCACCTGCCGGTCGAAGCGGCCTGGGCGCAGGAGCGCCGGATCGAGCACGTCTGGGCGGTTCGTCGCTGCCAACACAATCACGCTGGTGTTCATTTCGAAGCCGTCCATCTCGACGAGGATCTGGTTTAGCGTCTGCTCGCGCTCGTCATGGCTGCCGCCCAGTCCCGCGCCGCGCTGCCGTCCCACCGCGTCGATTTCGTCAATGAACACGATGCATGGCGCATTGCGCTTCGCCTGGTCGAAGAGATCGCGGACGCGCGAGGCGCCGACACCCACGAACATCTCGACAAACTCAGAACCGCTGATACTGAAGAAAGGCACGCCTGCCTCACCGGCCACGGCGCGCGAGATGTGCGTCTTGCCGGTGCCGGGAGGGCCGACCAACAGGACTCCCTTGGGAATCTGCGCACCCAAGGCTTGGAAGCGCTCCGGGTACTTGAGAAATGCCACGACCTCTTGGAGCTCTTCTTTGGCTTCCTCCACGCCCGCCACTTCCGCGAACGTAATCGTCGGATTGTTGCTCTTGAAGACTCTGGCTTTGCTCTTACCGAAAGAGAGCGCTTGGTTGTTCGTGCCCTGCGCCTGGCGCATCATAAGCAGCAAAATGCCGCCAAAGATGAGAATCGGGAGAAACGTACCCAGGATGGGGAGCAGGTTGCTGAATTGGCTGGGCTCCTGTACCGTCAGCTTTATCTTGTCATCAGGAATCCCGCGGCTGTGCAGCGCCTCGAGCATATCCGTATCATCCATCATGCGGGCAGTAAGGCGCTGGTCTTCTATCTCAGCAATCAGTTTATTACCTGAGACGATAACGGTTGGGACTTGCTCATTCCACGCCGCTTCCTGCACCGCGGCCATGAATTCACTTAAAGAGACCGTCGTGTTCTCGCGGGTCTGGGGGGCAAACAGCGTAAAGATAATGGCCAAGATGGCGACGGTAATGACCAGGTAGACAAACCCGTTCTTCAACCACTTGCTATCCACTATGCTCTTCCTATGGTAGACGCCCTTTGCAAGGCGAATTGCGCTACGGATCGCTACGTAGTCAGCACGCTCATTATACCATACAGTGCTTTATGCCAAACGTATGCAATTTCAAGGCGATCCAGTCAATCTGTCAGTCGGTGGTTTGTGGTCGAGTTGTTGCTCTCGCCATTGCCATTGCAAGACCGGTGCAGCGGATCTGTTCTGCGCTACCAGCGTTCGCACCCCAGGCCCCAATTGCCTCGCGTCTGCCGGTGAAAGTGAGGGTTGTCATGGCAGTCTGCAAGGAGCAGCAGTGATACAACGCGAGGGTAATCGTCTTTGGAACTCCCAGGAACCGGTAGAGAACTACGTTACATTGTAGTCGTGACAAGTAAGCGAATCTATGTAGATGGGACCGGGCTTGGCTCTTCGGCGGCTTCCTCGCCCTCCATGCCTGCGGTCACGCCGGTAGTGTAGAGTTCCGCGTAGAACCCCTGTGCTGCCAGCAACTCGTCGTGCGCGCCCCGCTCGACGATTCTCCCGTCTCGCAGCACGAGAATGGCATCCGCATTCTTAATGGTAGAGAGCCGGTGGGCGATCACGAATGCCGTGCGCCCTTGCAGAAGCGTGGCAAGCGCGCGCTGGATGAGGATTTCCGTGTGGGCGTCCACGCTGCTCGTGGCTTCATCCAAGATGAGAATGTGCGGATCGATGAGCAGGGCGCGGGCAAAGCAGATCAACTGCCGTTGTCCTACGGAGAGCCGTCCGCCGCGTTCCATCACCGCCGTGTTGTAGCCGTCCGGCAGGCGACTGATGAACGCGTGAATGCCCACGGCTCGTGTCGCTGCCTCGACTTCCGCCATGCTGGCGTCGGGTTGGCCGTAACGTATATTTTCCAGAATTGTGCCGGAAAAGAGAAAACTATCCTGCAGCACCATGCCCACTTGACTGCGCAGCGTACGGATTTGCACGTCGCGGAGGTCGTGGCCGTCAATAGTGATGCTCCCTTCCTGCACATCGTAGAACCGCATGAGGAGGTTGACGATGGAGGTCTTGCCCGCGCCGGTGGGGCCGACGAGCGCAATCGTCTCACCGGGTTTGGCCTCAAGATCAATCTCGGAAAGCACCGGTTGCTCGGGATCGTAGCCGAAAGTCACATCTGCGAAGCGGACGTGACCGTTCACCGCCGGCAGCGCCAACGCATCCGGCTTGTCGGTGATTTCAGGATCGGTATCGAGCAGCGAAAAGATGCGCTCGCCGCCTGCCATCGCTTGCTGGAGGTTGGTGTACCAGGCCGATATCTCACGGATGGGATTGAAAAACTGCTGAACGAATGAGAGAAACGCCACCAGCGCCCCCACAGAGAGATTCCCATTCAGAACGCGGTAGCCCCCGAAAACGATGACGATACCGATAGCGAGTGCAGTCACCAATTCTACGGCTGGCGGGAACGCCGCCATCACTCTCGCGGCGCGGACCGAGGCGTCGAGGTTTTCCCGATTCGTGCCTCGGAATTCGCGGTAATTTACGTCCTCGCGGGTAAAGGATTGCGCAACACGCACACCGCTGATGTTCTCCTGCAAGTTGGCATAGACCTTGCCCACGCGATGGCGCACCTCACGAAAACGCGACCGCGCCTGTCCGCTAAAGACGCGCGTAATCAAGAACATCAACGGCATTACCACGAACGTCGCAAGGGAAAGCACGGGGTCCAAAATCATCATTACGACGAGAATTAGAACGAGACCCAGCAGATCGGCCACGAGCGTCATTGTGCCCTGGGAGAATGCATTATTGAGCGCATTCACGTCGCTGGTAACGCGCGCAATGATTACGCCAATCTCGTTACTGTCGAGATAACGGAAGGACAGCTTCTGCAGATGGGAGACAACGCGCACGCGGAGGGAGTGGAGCATGCGCTGCGAAATTGCGGCGATCAAGGCGCCGTGGGTATAAGAAGAAACACCCATGACGACAAGGCTAAGCAAATAGAAGATGGCTGCAAAGGCCAAAAGGCGCGGGTTACTCTTATCTATGCCGTCGTCGATTGCGATCTTGATCAATAACGGCCCCGACGTCATGGCTGCTGACGTCACCAGTACGAGAAACACTGCCACCAGGAGTTGTCCCCGGTGGGGTGTGAGGTAGGGCAGCATCCGCCGCACGACATTCTGGTCGAAAACCTTGCCGTCCGGGTCAACGTCTACCGTATCGTCGCTACCCCGCCAGCCCCCACGCGAACCCATGCCGCCGCGGGAACTCATGCCACCGCCGCGCCAACTGCCTCCCATGTCGAAGCCGCCGCTAATCATCCGGCCTCACCTCTCGGTGAATCTGCAAGGTCAGCCGCGACCAGAGTATTGCCGAGGCCGGCGCCGTCTGCTTGCGCCGCCTGCTGCCGCTCCATGTGCTCTTCTTGCTCCTGCAACTGATAGACGTACATGTCGCGGTAGAGACCTTCCTGCGTCACCAGGTCTCCATGTGTGCCCCGCTGCACAATTCTTCCTTCGTCCAGAACGACGATCTCGTTTGCCTCGCGCACGCTGGAGACACGTTGCGCAATGATGAACGTCGTGCGTCCGCGCATGAGCGCTTTCAGCGCCATTTGCAGCGCCGCTTCAGTGCGCGTATCTACCGCCGACGTGGACTCATCCAGGATAAGGACGCGAGGATTCAGCAGCAGTGCGCGGGCAATCGCGACGCGTTGCTTCTGTCCGCCGGAGAGCGTTACGCCGCGTTCGCCGACGTGCGTTTCATAGCCATCCGGAAACTCCTCGATGAAATCGTGGGCCTGCGCAGCTTTGGCAGCCGCAATGATGCCCTGTTCAGTCGCGTCCGGTCGACCATACGCAATGTTCTCTCGAATGGAGGCGGCAAAGAGGAAGGTCTCCTGGGCTACGAGCCCTACGTGTTGCCGCAGCGCCCGAAAAGTAAGATCGCGGATGTCGTGGCCGTCCAAGGTGATGCGTCCGGCAGTAACATCATAGAAGCGGGGCAGCAAGTTAATGATGGTGCTCTTGCCGGACCCGGTGCTGCCGACGATACCGATCACTTGACCTGCTGTTGCCGTGATGGTGATGTCCTTGAGCACAGGCAGTCCGCTCGCGTCGTAAGACACTGAATCGAACTTGACGTTGCCGGCCACTGTGGCCATGTCGATTGCGTCGGGCTTTTCCTCGATCTCCGACTGGGTGTCGAGGATTTCGAAGATCCGCTCGCCTGCTGCGACCGCTCGCGCGTACGTATTGATTGTCATGCCCAGCATGCGGATTGGGCGCTGGAGCAGCATGAGGTAGCCGGTAAAGGCAACCAGCGTGCCAAGGCTCATGCCTTCGGCAATCACTAACAGACCGCCGTACCAGACCACCGCCGTGGTACCAATACCGGCGATGAACTGGAGCAGTGGGTTGCGCATGGCAAAGAGCTCCATTGTTCGTGACGTAGCCACCGCCAGGCGATCGGAATTGTGCAAGAACTTGGCCGTCTCCTGGTCCTCTTGCGCAAACGCCCGCACCACGCGCATGCCGGAGAGGTCCTCTTGCAGGACGGTGCTGAGTTGGGCCGTCTCCTGCTGCACCAGGCTGAACATCGGCCGGAGTTGGCGCGCAAAGAGCACGGCAATTACGAAGAGCACCGGCATCGTCGCCAAGGAAAGGAGCGCCAACTGCCAATGCGTGAGCAGAAGAATGCCAAGCACGGCAATGAACGTCAAAATCATCAGAGCCCCGTTAATAAGGCCCTGCGAAACGAAGAAGCGGATTTGCTCCACGTCACTCGTCGCCCGCGACATGAGCTGCCCGGTCTGGGAGCGATCGTGGTATGCAAATGAGAGGCGCTGGTATTGATTGAAGATGCGGTTGCGTAGATCGAAACAGGTGCGCTGCGAGAGATATTCGCCCAGGAACACCTGTGAAAAGGTAAAGATACCCTTGATCAATGTGGCGACAAGAATTAGTCCGGCGAAGGCAAACAAAATCTGGACTGGTTCGAGCCCGAGCAAAGACCCGGTGGCTTCAACCGCCAGTTCGCCGGCATTGTCTGCCGCCTGCGTCTCCGGTGGCGGCAGTGCTTCGTCGACGACACTACCGATCAGTCGCGGGATTATCAGACTAAGGAGCGCGCTGCCAGCGAGCGCACCGTAAGCGAGGAAGGCAAGCTTCCGGTATCGCCATGTGTAGAAGAAGAGTCGGCGCAGCGTATCCATATTCGGCTGCTGTGCACCTCCTCATCTCTTCCTGCCGACTTCGCACGGTACCGTACTCCTAGTCTTAGGGAAGCCCAAGCTAGACACTTACCCGCACGTTTACGTTAATGTGCATGCTAGCATGCACCGCCGAGTCGGTCAAACGAGATTCGCCGGGAGTATCTGCCGCATTTCCCGGCGCAAATTCGAGAAAGTATATCCTGCACTGGAACCCGTCAAGGCGCAACCGCGCCCACGCCATCCACTTTTAAAGTCCACCGAAGGACCGGCGGTCAGTGTTGGCACTGCGGGCAGAGGTGGGTGCCGCGCTGCGCGACGACGATGCGCTCGATGGGCGTGCTGCAAGTAAGGCAGGGCTCTTCTGTGCGGCGGTAGACTGCCAGGTGCTCCCGGTGGCGGCCGGGTCTTCCTTCAGCATCGCTGTAGACGGCGTCGAACGTCGTACCCCCGTTGGCAATCGCTGCGCGCAGTATCTGTCGCGTTGTAGCGAGCAGCGCGGCGGTTTCCTCTTCATCGAGTGCATTGGCCGGACGACGGGGGTGCAGTTTACAGGCATGGAGCACTTCATCCACATAGATATTGCCGAGACCGGCAATGAAGTGCTGATTGAGCAGAAGCGCCTTCAACGAAGTAGTGTGACGCGCGAGACGTTCCCGCAATATGCCAGCCGTAAGCGCCGGGTCGAACGGCTCGGGGCCAAGCGGCGCAAAAAGTTCTGCCAGGCGGGCATCATCCACCAGCCAGATCCGGCCGAACCGGCGTACGTCATAGAAGCAGAGCACACGGCCTGATTCGAGATTCCACTGGGCGCGCAGATAGCGCATGTCCTCCACCGGTCGCACGAGTTTGAGCCGCCCGCTCATGCGCAAGTGCACTACCAGAGAGAGATTTTCGAGGTCAAACACCAAGTACTTCGCGCGTCGTCTGATGGCGGAGACGCGCCGTCCAGGCAGCAATGCGACGATTTCGGCCGGGTCCGGTTCAGCCACGGCATGGGGGTCGAGCAACGGCACCGCGGCTATGCCGTCGCCGGCAAGATGCGGCACTAAACTGCGGCGAATGGTCTCGACTTCGGGAAGCTCAGGCATGTTTGGACTATTGCTTCTTCACACTCTTAGCGACTTGCCAGAGATGGTGTGAACTCTCGTACCAAGGAGCGGGGGACAAGCCTCCCGAACTCCGGTTCACCGCTACAGACGTGGGAGCGTGGATCGCGCGCACCGGCAAGTATACATCAACGACGTCCAACTGCTTAGCGCAGGTCTTCGCCGGTAAGTAGGAGCTCTCCCGGCTGGATCTTGACGTCTGTCACCCGTATCCCGTACTCCGTCCTGAAATAGGAGTCGAGCTTCTCATTGACCTCAGCGGTGGCCTCCGCAATGTACCATGCCGGCACAGAAATGAAGCCAATCTTCCCCTTCACCATCTCAGCCTCTATCCTGCCGTTGCGCACGACGAGGCGTCCGCTCACCTGAATTGTCGCGCGGAATGGTCGCTCCAGCCTGCCCCGGATATCGAAGGCGTCAGACTCGAACGTAAGGACGACGTTCGATACCTCCCCTTCATCGTCGCTTGCCGCGATGGCTGCTACGATCTTTGGAGTCAATTCCTGTTCGGTAAGTGTGAGCATATACTGCCCCGGCGCTGGGGAGGGACACAGGTAATCGGGCATTGCCAGCGGATCCCCTTGCGGCGGCAGGCAAGACACCCATGTCGTCGCTTGCGCCGCGGGGACGGGTACTAGGGGTGTTTCATTCGTCTGCGGCGCTGCTATCTCGCCGCCGCACTGTACAAGGAATAGCATGCACGCGAAGACGGCTAACCCTTTGCAGACCCATGCGTACCTCTGCCAGGCAGTTGAAGTCGAGACGGAGGGGTACCGGTCTCCCCTCACCCTGGCCCTCTGTATAGACCAGAGAGATACTTAACGGGTGTGCGCAGACATACTTTACACAGTATGGCACTCTTTCTGAGTAAAGAAGGAGGTGCCTCATGCCTTGGAAGGAGAGTACTGTTGTGGATGCTAAGCGTGAATTCGTC